>CAYUPT010000080.1:0-10959 GCA_964446725.1 uncultured Bradymonadales bacterium
GCTCCGGGGAGTATTGCGCGAGGCCTGGGCGCTCAACTCGCTGAGTGATCGGGAGGCGGTTCGAAACAAAGTCGAATACGTCGAAGAGCATCTCCGTTCAGAAGATGAGCCAGAGCTTCTGGGGCCCGTGCTGTGGCTCAAGAGCGGATTGGCGTTTCAGAGCGGGGATATGGCGGCGGTGAAACTCCACCTGCAGCGGGCGCGAGAACACCATAAAGCCCACGGCGATCGGCAGGGACTTGCGCGCACGGAGCTGCGCCGCGGATCGCGTCAACGAGAAATCGGTGAGCTCGATGACTCGATAGGAACCTATCGGCACGCCTGCGAACTCTTCGACGAACTCGGTGATGAAATGGGGCGTGCAGAGGCGTTGCGCGGCGAGGCTTCGGTGTTGATGCGCAAAGGCGATACGGAGGCCGCGGAGGCGATTTTGCTGGGGCTCGTTGACTCCGACGCTGACCTGGGGGCGGTTCCCATGAGCCGCCTGCACAACAATCTTGGCGAGGTCTATCGACGCCAGCAGCGATGGGAACGTGCCGCTGCATCGTACCGTAAGGCCATCGAGATTTCGGAGCGCCACCGCCCGTCATTGACCCCAACAGCGCGCCTCAATCTGTCGATGGCGCTCATCGAACAACAGCGCTACGTGGAGGCCAACGACGTATTGCAGCGCGTCGAAGACTATCTCGAGGGGCGTCCCGGGACCCGTAAGAAAGTCTATCTGGCACTGGCCTCCATGCCCTGCGCGGCGGCGCGCGGCGATTGGGATGAATGGTGTGCCAGAGCGACGTTCGTCGAGGATTTCGTGCGCGAGCACGGCGTTCAGGCGCCGGATATGAAATCGATGTTCGAGGCTAGTCTAGCCCTGGCTCGAGAGAGTGCTCCCGATCAGATCGTCGAATGGGCCGAGCAGTTGGTGGCTACACAACGGGTCGACGACAGTCGGGCTGAGTGATCCGAGAGCGAGCGTGCTTCGATTCCCAACAACACCGAAGAAGAGTCTCGGAGCGCCGCGTCAGCCGCCGGCAAAGGCGTGATCTGTACTCTCCAGGTAGGCCAATTCCTCTTCCGTCGAATCTCGACCCAGCAGCTCATTGCGATGGGGAAACCGGCCGAAGCGCTCGATGACATCGTGGTGCTGACGGGCGTAATCGGCGAATTCTTCGAAGAGTTCCTGTTGACCGTCCGGTGCCTGGTCAATGAGTTCTTCCATTAGCGCTACGCAGCGCTGTTGATGGCCGAGTTGTTCGGCGTGCTCGAGAGGCATGTAAAAGAAGACGCGAGCAATGGGAGCGACCTCGCGATCGTGACCGACGTCGATGGCATCCAGGGCGTGTTCCAGTGCCTTGTCGTCGTAGGCGAAGGCCTGCGGAGTGCCGCGGTGGATGTTGCGGCTGAACTGATCGAGGGCGATGATCAATGCCAGCATAGTATCCGGGGTATCGGTCCACCCGGCGTATTCTCCGGCAGCCGCCCGCTGGAGATCATCTTCAAATTGAGCCTGTATCTGTTGGTCGACTTCACTGCCGCCGGCGAACCACCGGGAGATCGTCTCTTGCTCGATATCGCCGTTGTGGACGGTATCTAGAGAGCCAAACCAATACGATAAAATATCACTACTGCGTTTCATGTGCATCGAACTCCAGTCGTTGAAAAGTGCGAGGTAACGGGCTGTGACGTTGGTTGCTGCCGTGGAATTTGCTACAGACTAGCTACATCAGAAGGACAGTTGTTCGACGCAAGCCTACGAACCAGAAGAGGAGTGACAAGTGAGTATCCCGTACAGAACAATATTCGTTGCCCTATTGACATCCGCTCTGGCTGCCGGCTGTGCCAGCCCGCAGACGGCGGATGATGATGAAATGGAGATGGAGACCACCGAGGATGTCTCGGAGGATCTCTCAGAATCCGATGACGATGGCGACGAAGAGAGCGATGAATACGAAGAAGCCGACGAAGAGGCCGCCGGAGTCTCGGATGCGGAGACGATGCTCCGCGAGGCCGCCGACGGCGAGCACCGATCAGAAGAAAATATCGCTCGCAACCAGTATCGGAATCCGGTGGAGACGCTGATGTTTTTCGGCGTTGATCCGGAACTCGATGTCGTCGAAGTCTGGCCCGGCGGTGGCTGGTATACGGAAGTGCTGGCGCCGGTGGTCACCCGGGATGGTTCGTTGACGGCCGGGATCTTCGAGATCGACGAAGATGACCCGGAGGACTACCGGACCCGGATTACCAACAGTTATCTCGAATTTCTCGATGAACACCGAGAAATCCTCGGGGATGTCCAGACCGGGACCTTTGCACCGGTTGAAATCATCGAGCTCGGGGAACCGGAATCGGTGCAGATGGTGCTGACGTTCCGCAATCTGCACAATATGTATGGCTCCGATGTGCTCGAAGATGCCCTGGAGGCGTTCTACGATGTGCTCGAGCCCGGCGGTGTTCTTGGCGTTGTTCAACACCGGGCGCCGGAAGGGTCCGACCCCGACGAGACGGCCGACGACGGTTATCTCGCCGAGGATTTTGTGATTGAAGAGGTCGAAGCCGCCGGTTTTGTCCTCGACGAAACCTCCGAGATCAACGCCAATCCCGATGATACCGCCGACTACGAAGAGGGCGTCTGGACGCTTCCCCCCACGCTTCGCGGCGGAGCCGAAGAGGCTCAGTACTACGAAGACATCGGGGAAAGCGACCGAATGACACTGCGCTTCGTCAAGCCCGACGACGATGGCACCGACGAGCACAGCGAAAGCGACCAGTGATCAGGGACGCTTTCGGCACAATGTCAAACCGTCACCGACCGGCACCAGCGACAGATCGACGCGGTCATCGTTGTGGATCTTTTCGTTGAGCTGTCGGATGGCGGCGGTATCGGGGTCGTCGACGGAGCGGTCGGCGACCTTGCCATTCCACAGGACATTGTCGATGGCGATAAGCCCCCCGGGCCTTAGCAGCGTCAGCGCTCGTTCGTAGTAGTCGTCGTACATCTCCTTGTCGGCGTCGATAAAGACGAAGTCGAAGTGGTCCGACGCCTCGCTGGCCACCAATTCGTCCAGTGTTTCGATGGCCGGCGCCAGACGCAACTCGACGCGATCCATCACACCGGCATCTTCCCAGTAGTGGCGGGCTCTGGAGGTCCACTCCTCATTGATGTCACAGGCCAGAAGACAGCCGTCACTGGGCAGCGCCGAGGCGAGCCACAATCCGCTGTAGCCGGTAAATGAGCCCAGTTCAATGGCGTTTTGAGCGCCCAGAAGCTTGAGTTGAAAGTGCAAAAACTGCCCCTGTTCGGGGGCAATCTGCATATTGCTCATTGGCAATTCGGCGGTGTCGAGCCGGCAGCGCCGAAAGGCGGGCGGCTCGCGCAGCGAGTTGCCCTGAAGATAGGAATATAGTTGGTCGTCCAGCGTCAGGGTTCGGGTACTCATCGATGGGATCTCCCTGGTTGGTAGTTGAAGTCTCCCTGAGGGAAACATTCGGCGATTGAGCATCCTATAAAGTTTTCACACAGCGTCCTCTGACAAGCCGTCGTGTCGGTAGCCCCCCTGCGATCGCTGCCGAATTTCGACACCGTTGGAGCGTCGTTCAAACCACTTACATCGAGGTGATCTGATGAGAGCAATGGTACTTAAAGATGAGTTTGGCCTGCAGAATCTGAGCGCCGTTGAGCGGCCGTCGCCGACGGCGGGTCCCGGTCAGTTGAAGTTGGAGATGCGGGCGGCGTCGCTGAATTTTCGCGATTATCTGATGATCCAGGGGATGTACAATCCCAACCAGGAGCTTCCACTGATTCCGTGCTCCGATGGCGTCGGCGAAGTCGTCGACGTCGGAGACGGCGTCGATGAGTCGTGGCTCGGCAAGCGGGTGGCGCCGATCTTCGCCCAGGGCTGGAAGTCCGGAGAGCCGACGAAGTCCAAATTAAAGACCACCCTCGGCGGTCCCCTGGACGGGACGCTGGCCGAAGAGATGGTCGTCGATTCGGAGTCGGTCGTCGAAGTGCCGCAGCATCTGACCGATGCCGAGGCGGCCTCGCTGCCCTGTGCGGCGGTGACGGCCTGGAACGCCGTCGTCGAGCAGGGCGGGCTGACGGCCGGTGATACGCTGTTGACCCTGGGCACCGGCGGCGTCTCGACGTTTGCCGTCCAGTTCGCCGCCATGCTCGGCGCCCGGGTGATCGTCACGTCCAGCAGTGACGAAAAATTGGAGGTTGCAAAAAAACTGGGTGCCGACGAGGGAATCAACTACGCCGATGACGAAAGCTGGGGGGAGACCGTCAAGGAGATGACCGACGGGCGGGGCGCCGACCTGGTGGTGGAAGTCGGCGGCGCCCAGACACTCCAGAAGTCGGTTCGCGCCGTTCGTATCGGCGGCCAGATCAGCCTTATCGGCGTTCTGTCCGGCGGGGTCGAGGAGTTCAATATTATCCCGGTCTTGATGCAGAATATCCGCATCCAGGGCGTGATCGTCGGCCACGGTGAGATGTTTCAGCGGATGAATCAGGCGATTGCCCATCGCGAGATGCGTCCCGTCGTCGACGCGTTGTTTTCACTGGACGACGTCTCGCAGGCCTTCGAATATATGGCCGACGGTGCTCACCTGGGCAAGATCTGTGTCGAGATCGGCTAACAAACGCGGCGATGCCGACGGCGAATCGATGTTCGCCGTCGGCATCGCTGTAGGTCGGTGAGACTAGATGTAGCGACCAGGCCTCAGGGCGTCGGCAGCGGCGACAACTTCAGGTCGTCTCGGTCTCCATCGGTCAATGCCGGCGTGGTTCCTTCGAGTTCCGAGCGGAGGCGAAGGCCGCCGAGGCCTTCGTTGCTATCGTCGAGATTCCACTCGTTGTTGACTGCAAGGCTGTTAATTTCTTCGCCGGCCAAGCTGCTGCTTTCGGTCAGCAAACAGCCGTAGCGTCCGTTGGCGTAAAAGAAGTTATCGAAGGCCGTGCCCGTAAAGTTGTTGAGTTGAAGTCCGTCGGCCATCGGCAGTCCATTGTCGATGTTACCACTGGCGGCGAAATTGTGGGTGAAGTCGGAGTCTACGATCGCCAGACGCTGGGTGGAGGCGGCCATTCCCGCGGACTGGTTGAGAATGAAGTACGACGACAGCACGGAGCCGCCGCCGACGTCGCCGGCGTTCCAGAGGATTGTCCCGGCGTTGTCGTTTCCAGCGACCACTGTCTCGTAGAGCAGTATACCGGAAGGTGGTGTATTGGGATCGGAGACCGGCTCCGGTAGATCGGTGGCAAAAATTCCGGTGCCGGCGTTGTCCTCGATGTCGCTGTGGCTGACGTGCATAAACGGCGGCTCTTCGGCGGAGATGCCGTGGGCCGGTTCGGGAAGTGTCATGGCCATCGGACCGCCACTGGAGGGCTGAGAATCCTCAATGGTCGCTCCGTGGATGACCAGTCCCGTATTCTCGGCATCGATACCGGCTTCCAGATTGTCGGTGATTTCGACGTCGCCGGTGACGGCGGCGACAGACCAGACGTCGGCGTCATCCATGTCGCGAGCGGCCGGGGAGAACGGACCGGCGGAACCGCCGGGGAATAGGTCATGCCCAGGTACCCACGAATCACCGGGGATTGCTACACTGGAGTCGAATCTAGATTGATAGTCAGCGTCCTCATAGTATTCGGGGGGAAATAGCTCCGCTTCATCAAGGGAGGCTTCGGGGCCAAATAAAGCTGCTCCGGGAATCCAACTGTCGCCGGGGATCCAACTGTCACCGGGGATCCAGCTGTCGCCGGGGATCCAGCTATCGCCGGGGATCCAACTGTCGCCGGGAATCAGCGAGTCGCCGGGAAATAGCTGATCGGCTTCGAAGAGATGACTCTCGTCCGTGATAACGGCCTCGGAGAGGTTCGAAGAAGGATTGAAGAGGGGGTTGTCCTCCGAGAAGTCAGTGGAAGAAATTCCAAACGTATCTTCGATCAGCGACGGAGACCGGCGGGTGGCGATGCCGCGGCGGTTTTCGGCAATGCGGGATTGATCGGAGACCCAGAGGCGGCTCTCCTCGGTCCACAATCCGGGGCCGTCAGTGGCTTCGATGGTGGAGTCTCCGTAGACGCGGATGTAGCTGGCGGAGGCCGCGATCCCGGCCGCCGACTCCTCTGTGGAGTCGCTTCGATGCTGGCGAATGGTGGAGTCGCGAATACCCAGCAGTGATGCTTCGGCGCGAATGCCCACGGAGGGGCTGTCCGTCGAGGCCTGACGGGCATCGAAAAGCGACGTATCCACGACGACTGAATTGGCGAATGAGTCGGCCGGCGCAGAACTCGGCTTCAGGTGCAGGCCGTGGCGCGCGTTGTCGCGAAAGAAGGTCTGCCGAATGACGGTGTCGGAATGATCGACGACCAGTCCGTCGCTGGAATCGGCGATGATCGAGTGCAGTACGGTTGCCTGACCGACATCGGTCAGGGCGAGGCCCGCAGAGGAGCCATCGCCTTCGATGCGACTATTGGTGACGACCGCCGTGGAGGCGCCTTCGATGTGGAGCGCCGGGCCGTCGGTGTTCGCGGCGTCGATGGTCAGTCCCGATACGACGGTCATGGGACCGTCGCGCAGATGCACTGACGCCGAATCGTCGATGTTCAGCGTCGTCGATTCCGCACAGCCGCCCGAAAAGATGAGGGGACCGTCGAGCTCCAGGTTGCGGTCGAGCCGATGGGTGCCGGGTAGCAGCGAGACAATGGTCGGTGTGTCGGAGTCGACGTCCAATTCGTCGATAGAGATGGGATCGGCCGGCGATTCGCCTGGTTCATCGGTGTCGGGTCCGGTGGGCATCGCGTCGACTTCGACAGCGCGGTCCTCACGGGACTCGGGGGCTACGTAGACGACTTCCGTATCGCCTCCAAATAGCTCGCTGTCCTGTTCATCGAGATCGTACCACAACCAGAAGGACTGGTCGCTACACTTCGGCAGTCCGACGAAGGCGTCGTCGATAAATTCCCCGTCGCCGGCCTCCAGTGACGCCGGCGCGTCGCATTCATTGGCGTCGGTGTTGAAAATACACGGGGGAGTTCCGTCCCAGTCGGTCACGCCATTATCAATATTATTATCGGCTCCGGAATTTCTGTCATTGACGGCACCGCCGTTGTCATTGTCGTTTTCGACGGGCGACTCGCCGTTGCGGTCGTCGTCGGCACATGCTGCGAGAGCCAGAACAACAAGCACCGCTGCGGCGAGTCTTGCGGCACGGGCGAGATTGGCATGGAGGCGGCGAATCATCATCGGAATCTCTCATCGGTGGAGCGTTAATTGGTATTGAGTACGCTAAAACTGTAACTGACGGCGATTTGGTTTTCAATTTTGCGAAGTCCGCGGCGTCAGTGCTGATCATCGAGATCGAGAGCGAGCCGAAAACCGTAGTGGCCCAGTCGAAATGTTGGAGGGCTGTTCTGATGCCAATGCAGCCGACACGTTAATCGCACAGAGTTGTAGGAACCTCCTCTGAGGATATAGGCACCAGGCGAATCGTCATCCATGGTAGATGTCCATTCACAGATATTCCCGGCCATATCGTAGACACCGTAAGGAGAATTGTCTGAATCATAAGTGCCAACGGCAGCGGGGAGCGGTTTGTCGGCATTGGAATCGCGCATCCGGCAAAACGAGGGGTCGAAGTGAGAGCCCCAGGGGTAGACACGGCCGTCGACACCGCGAGCTGCTTTTTCCCATTCCAGAGTGGTCGGCAGGCGGTACTGGTGACCGTCGCGCTTCGAGAGCCACTGAGCGTACGCGGTGGCGTCGTTATAATTGACGATGAAGATCGGCCAGTCCAATTGCCATTCATCGCCCTCCGGATCGGAGTCCGGCAGGGTGAATTGCCCGTCTATGATGGGGAAGTACGATTCCGCATCTTCGCGAGTTCGCGGGGCATATTGGCGGGCCCGCTCGAGGTCGTCGTCAGCCAGGTCGTTGAGAAACTTCAGATAATCACCGCAAGTAACCGGCGTGCGCTGAATGGCGAAATCCGGTAATTCCTCGGTTTCGCTCTCCATTCCAAATTCGTCGGGCGGGCCGGTTCGAAATGGGCCTGAGGGAATGACGACGAATTCTTCGGGGACGGCATCGCGAGGCCACATCTTTAATTCGATGTTGCGATCGTCGAGCCGCTCCAGTTGGACGGGTAATTGCAGCGGTGCGTAGCCGTCGGTCTCGGCATTGACTCGGTACCGTCCGTGGGGCAGCCCCTCGATGTTCAGTGTGTGGCGAGAGGTGGCGACGGTGTCGGTGGGGACCATGCGCCGGTGGTGTTCCTCGATGCGCTTGAGCGTCAGCGTGGTGTTGGCCCTGTCGGCCTCCACGGTGATATTGGCCCGGCCCTCCAGGCGAGCGGCGAAGGCACCGGTATCGTGTTGGCGAACCAGATTTTCGAAGTGGGCAGCCATCTGGCGGTCGCCGCGCCGCTCGGCCTCCACGAAGCGCTGCCAGTACATCGATGCCAACGCGTCGTGGGCCTCGTCGAGCGGATGGTGGCCGAGGCTCTGGCCGAGGAGCCGGGTGGTGCGGCCGAATTCGCGCTCGACTTCGATTTCCAAATCCTCGACCCGGTCCTCTAATTCCCACAGTTCAGCTCGCTGTTCTTCGTCGGCCCAGCCGGGGGTCGACGTCCGCAGTTTATTGCGCTGTTCGACGGTCGCCTCGAGTCGTCGCTTGCTCTTTCGGTAGTCGTCGCGGGCCCGGCGGGCGTCGTCGATGAGTTCGCGGGCCCGCTCTTCGTTGCGCTCCTGGTCTTTGACACCTTCGATATAAAGGCCCAATTCGTCGGCCAGGGCCTTCGCCGACGGATAGCGGTCGTCGGGCTCTTTGGAGATGGCCCGGAGGCAAATTTCTTCCAGCGGTTCCGGTATCGAACGCCGGGGCGCCCGTTTCGACGGTGGCTCCGGAGGGTCCTGGATGGTCGACAATAGCAGACCCATGACGTGCTTGGAGGAGAATACGGGCTGTAAGGTCAGCAATTCGTAGACAATGGCGCCCAGCGCGTAGATATCGGCGCGCTCGTCGATGATCTCGTGGTCGCCACGGGCCTGTTCCGGCGCCATGTACTGCGGTGTTCCGACGACGGAACCGGCGGCGTTTTGGTCATCGGTCGTCGGGCTCGGCACGCCATCGGCATGCGATAGGACCTTGGCGATGCCCCAGTCGATGACAAAGACCTCGCCGTACTTTCCGAGCAGGATATTTTCGGGCTTGAGGTCGCGGTGGACGACGCCTTTTTCGTGGGCGAATTGAACGGCCAGACAGACCTGGCGGAGGATCTGCGCCAGGCGCAGCATGGACGGAGCGTCGGCGTCGTCGTCGCCCAGTTCGTCGATGGTGGCCCGCAGGCTGTGCTCCGGGACGACGCGCATGGTGTAGTAGGGCTCTTCACCGGGCAGGTCGCCGAGTTCGTAGACCGGCACGATACTGGGGTGTTCGAGCCGTCCGGTCAGGCGGGCTTCGGCGACCAGGCGCTGTTTGGGGTTGTGGACCGAGGTATCGGGGAGAAGTGTCTTCAGTGCGATCTGGCGGTCCAGAAGCTGGTCGTGAGCCCGCAAGATCTTGCCCATCCCGCCGCGGCCGAGTTCGTCGATGATATCGTAGCGCCGTGTCGGGTCGCGAAGGGCGGAGATGACCGTCTGGGCGTCGGTTTCGGCGGCGGCGCTGGATTGATCCGACGGCGGTGGGGTCTGAACGGTCTGGGCGACGGCGATGGAGTTCGCGTACTCGTCGATCAGGGTTTGGGAGTGTTGGCGGCTATTTTCGGCAACGGACTCCAGGGCAATGGTATCGCCCTGGTCGAGGACGGATTGAATCTCTGCGTCGTCCATCTGACCGAGATCTCGGTGAAGGCGTTCGACGTCCGACGGCTCCAGCAGTCCGGACTCGACGAGCAGCTCATCGAGCGATGCCGAGCCGTGGGCTCCGGCGCGGCAGGCGCAGTCGAGCAGGCGATTCAGATCGATCAGTCCCCGTGCAAGGGCCAGTTGACCGAGTTGAAACTCCGGGTCAGACAATTGCATAGAGAGATATCCTGCAGATACGGCGAGTTCCAACGCGTCTGATTGCAGACTACCGCGAGGCGAGTCTGGGTACAAATAAGCGCTATTGAGCAGTGTTATCGAGTTGGTCGAGCGTCGATTCGACGGCGTTGAGCACAATATCGAGGGTCGGACGCCAGAATTCGGGCTCGAGATGCGGTGTGTGGCCGGCGCGGGGAACGATAATGGCCTCTGTGTTGCGCCGCCGGGCAAAGGACTCCACGGCCCCCGGAGACAGCAACGCATCGCACTCCATGCCGACGACGATCAGTGGACACTGAACTGTCGGACGCCGGCTGGGAGCGAGCAATTCGTATTGATTGAGCGCCGTGGGGGCTCGTGTCTGTGCCCGCTTGGAGCGAGTCTGGTGGCGATCGGTGTGAGGCGAAAAGAGGTACTCGTGGCGCGGCGGCACCGATTGACCCACCAGGCTTGCCAGAATGTCGGTGGGGTGATGCAGAGCGATACGAGCCGCCGCTCGAAGTCCATTTCGATCGCCGGCAGGCGCCATCAGCACCGCCGCCGGCGCCGGGTATCGGGCGACGACGTGCTCCACGATCACACTGCCCATCGAATGGCCGATGAGCACCGGCGGCGCCGGGAGCTCGACGATCGTCTGCAGTACGTCGTGGACGTAGTCTCGTATCATCCACCGGTGGCGTTGTCGGTGTCCTTCACTGCGGCCGTGACCGCGGAGGCTGACGGCGTAGGTGTCGTAGCCGCGCGAGGCGGCTTCCGGCATCCAGTATTCGCGCCATGCCCAGGCGCCCATCGACGCCCCGTGAACAAATAGCAGCGGCGGTCGTTGCCCGCTGCCGTCGCCGACATCCGGATCGGCACTGACGTGCAGTACTTCTCGGGATACCGGTTTCGGCGGAGCAATCCACTCCAGGGGACGCAATACGTCGATATCCGGTGTGGGAAGCGAAAAT
>CAYUPT010000081.1:0-3734 GCA_964446725.1 uncultured Bradymonadales bacterium
CGCCGGGCACGCCCATAACAACATCAAAGTGGATTGGCTCGTCGATGAGCCCTTCGTCGCGCAGTCGAAGGGCAGTGGTTATCATGCCGGTATCGAAGACCTCGATTTCGGGCCGGATATCGAAGTGTTGGAGCCGTCGGGCAATGGTGCGAATCGTCGGCCACGAATTCATAAAGACGTCGTCGCCGAAGTTGACGGTCCCGGTCGTCAGTGTCGCCATATCCGGCTGGAGCTCGAGAGCTTCGATCCGTTCTTCGACATCCATGCCGACGGCGCCGCCGGTCGAAAACTGGACCAGGACGTCACAGCGCTGCCGTATGGCGTCGAGGATGGCCTCGTAGGTGTCAACATCCTGCGTCGGGCTGCCATCGTCGTGACGGCCGTGGACGTGGACCATGGAGGCGCCGGCATCGAAGCAGCGACGGCATTCATCGGCGATCTCTTCGGGGCTGTAGGGGACGTGGGGCGTCTGTTCACGCATCGTTTCGGCGCCGACGACGGCAGCCGTGATGATTAGCGGTGGTTCGGATTTCGGCATCGTCGCATCACCGGGTTGATGGGGAAGAGTTCAGTGCCGTTGTTTGTCGGTGGGCACCACGCAGGTTCCGGTCGCCCGGCAGACCAACACCGGTTCGTCCAGGACCTCGGCCTCCGAGGGATTGTCCGGGTTGCCGGTCAATTCAATGACCTTGTGGGCCTCGAAGGACATCTGGCGACTGGTATTGCCCGTCGACTCGATTTGACCGGTGACTTCCAGATAGTCACCGGCTTTGACGGGGGCTAAAAATTCGACGGAGTCATAGGCTCGAAACAGACCCTCGTCGCCGTCGTGGCGGATGAGCAATTCAGTGGCCACGTCGCCAAAGAGTTTGAGCACAAATGCGCCGTCGACGAGATTTCCGGCGTAGTGGGCTTGTTCCATGCCGATGCGCTGGCGAATAAGGACATCGGAATTCATCGCGATCCTTTGGAATCGGGGGACGAGCAACGTCGAATACGGCGATGCCCGCCGCAGTCATCGTGGAGAGGACTGGCGACGGGCACCGCGACAGGGCCTTGGCCACCACCGAGGTGGTGACGGTTCAGCGTTGGCGCTTAGCAGTTGTTGAGGGCGTTGATGGAGTCATCGTAGTTGTCGAGAAGCTGGAAGGTCGGAGCGGCATCCCAGGTAATAAAGCCGACATCCCAGAACCCGTCGGTGGCTTCCATGACCTGTTCTTCTTCGGTGTACAGGCTGTCGCCGAAGTAGATCCGAACGGTGGCGTTGGAGACGCCAAAGCCGTTGTCGCAGTAGTAGTGAACGCCGACGCGGTAGTGACCGCCGAGCATTGGGTCGGAGTGGTTGATATTTTCGGGGTCGGCTCCGTGGAGGGCATCGATATCGAGATTGGCCACGCCGTGGTCGCCCCAATTCTGGGAGGCGTTCGACCAGTAAATCGAGTCATTGGCGCCCCAGGTGGAGTCGGCGTGGACGTAGTGGATGTCGAGATCGGTTCCGATACCGGCATCGGGGTCGGGTCCACCAAAGTTTTCGTCGACTTCCGGAGTATTCCAGACCAACTGGACGTGGATATCTTCGGTGGGACTTGCATTGATGTCGAGGATGGCCGGATCGCAGTTGGCCAGTCCGAACTCGTCGTAGACTTTCAGCTCGATTTGAAACTGGCCGACGATGTCGACTTCCATCTCCGTCTCCGCATCGTAGGGGGCGGCGATTTGAGCCATGGAATCCTGAGGTCGTTCAATGATCGACCACTCGTAATTCAGATCGGTGCCATCGGGATCGGAGGAGCCGGAACTGGTCAGTTCCACAATATCTTGGTTGCTGGCTTGCACCGGATTCCCGGGAGTGCCGCCGGCGACGGAGCCGGCGACTTGGGCGACCGGACAATCGGCATCGACACCCTCACCGACCAGTGCGATCTCCATTTGCGGGTCTTGACCGTAATCGCTCGAGATCTGGAGTTCACCGCTATGCGTCGTCTCGCTATCGGGGGCGTACCCGACGAGGACCGTGGTCATTTCATCGGGTTGCAGCACGGCATTGGCGTTCGGCAATTCGCCGGGGAGGTCGTCGTTGTCGATCGAAAAGACGCCGCCGCCATCGTCGGTGATAGCGATGTCGCTGATGTTGAGTTCGGCTTCGCCCGAGCAGTTGCGAAGTGTCAGCGTGTAGTAATTGGTCTGGTTGATCGACGACGGACCAAAGTCAATTTCCTCGGTATTCGATACTTCCAGACAGGCGTCTCCGCTGTTGCCGGCCAGTGATACCGTTTTTTCGAGTCCGTCGTTGTATTCTACGAGAACTGCGCCGTTGCTGGGTTGTTCATCGTCGGGGTCGAAGGTCACGCGCATGTACCCGCCGGGGTCCCCGTCGGGGGCGATGGTACTGAAGGTCGGGCTGTCGGAGTCGTCGGAGGACGGCGGATAGGTGCCGACGTGCACATCGTCGAGGTCCGGATCATTGGCCACGTCATCTTCGTCGATGAGGCTGTCGAAAAAGCCGATGCGATAGTCGGAATGGCCGTCGATCAATTCAATGCTATCGATTTCGATGGTCCCGTCGCCGATATTGATGAATTCCACGATTTCGGTGTCCTGCGAGCTGGCCGAAATTTGCGGGAATTGCACCGGGTTGGGGTCTGCAAAGAGGTCGCCGTCAAACCCGGGGGTCTCAATTCCGACGGTCGCCGGGCCGTCTTCGATGTCGTTGTCGTTGGTCTGCATGATGATGCGACCACTGTGGTTGAGCTCGGTTTCCGGAGTGTACAGAACTTCCAGTTCCAGTGTCTCTTCACTGGCCAATTCGTAATTCGTCGGCCAGTCGCCGGCGGGCTCTAAGGCGTCGCCGGTATCGTTGATCAACTCGATATTCTGAAGTCGTAGTTCATTGCCGCTGGTATTGGATATGACCACTTCTTCGATGTGTTCATCGTGGAGGGTGACGCCACTGAATATGATGGGATTCGGGTCGGCGTTGAAGGTGCCACCTGAGCCCTCAGTAAGCCCACCACCGCAGGCCGAAGCCGACAGGACAAAAAGAGCAGCCGTTCCCAAGGCTAACAGAGCGGCCAACGCTGAAACCGTCGAAGTCGATCGATTTGTGATCATTATTTTACCTTCTGTCATGATATGCGGCGAGAAGCACTCGAAATATCGAGTTGTCCCCGGCAATCATTGACGAGGAGTTTAGCAAGAGGCTACAGGGTTCCGAAAACAGTTTGAAGATTATAAAGAGCGCTCGTGGGCGCGTCAATTCGGTCATCATCGCCGTCGGAGCCGATCGCAATGGCGGGGCGGCGATCAAAAAAGGCCGGCCGGTTCGATCCGGCCGGCCTCTGGACTATCCCGTGGTGCCGGAGAGGTCAGTTCGGGAAACCGGCGTCTTCCATGAAGTTGTCGATTTCCTCGAAGTCGAGAACATCACCCTGGACGATGACGTCTCCGACCAACCAAAAGTCACCTGCTCCCGCGTCGCCGGAACCGGCGGTCTCGAAGCGCTGCTCGCCTTCGAAGAACAGTGCGTTATTGAGGTAGATCCGGATTCGAGCGTCGGTGGCTCCGTACTGAAGCGAGTCGCCGAAGTAGTAGACACCGACGGAGTAGTCGTAGCTCGGATCGGGGTTGTCGTGGTTGATGTTTTCGGGCTCACCGCCGTCGAGAGAGTCGATGTCGAGCCATACTTCGCTGCCATCGGCCCAGTCGTCGGAGGGATTGGGGTTGCCGTAGTAGAC
>CAYUPT010000081.1:3744-10924 GCA_964446725.1 uncultured Bradymonadales bacterium
GGGTTCCTGACTCCACTCGCCGCTGGGATGGAGGTAGTGGAGGTCGAGGTCGGTACCGGTGAGATCGTCGGAGGCCGGCACATCCCAGGTCAACTCGGCGTGAATCGCCGCTTCCGGTTCGATGTCGGCGGTGATTTCGGCGGGTTGACAGGAGCCGATGCCCAGTTCGTCGTAGACGGTCAATTCGATGACGAAGCGTCCGGCGATGTCGGTTTCCAGCGTCGGCGTCGCTGTATCCGGGTTGTTGAGCTGGGCGGTGGAATTGGGAGGCCGTTCGGTGATCGACCATTCGTAGCTCAGCTCGGTGTTGTCCGGATCCGACGACTCGGTGCCGTCAAATTCGATGATATCGAGCGGGATGCCGAGGACCTGTTGGCCGCTGACGGCGCCTGCGCCCTGGATGCCGGCGACGGCACTGGCGATCGGGCATTCGGCGTCGACGCCTTCACCGAGAATGTCGATGTACATCGGAGAGGCTTCATCGGTGCTTACAAGTTCGAGGACAGCCTCGTCAGTTTGCTCTTCTTCAGGAGCGTAGCGCATCCGGAAGTTGAACGATTCATCGGGAGCCAGTTCCAGGTTGTTGCCGTCCTGGAGTTGTTGCGGAAGCGTCTCTTCGTTGATCTCAAAGGGGATGTCGGCATCGCCCGAGAAGCTGTCGGTATCTTCGTCGAGGAGACCGGCGTCCATATCAATAACAATCGTTTCGGTGCTGGTGCTGCAGTTGTTGATGGTGAACGTCTCCTGCGTGGTTCGTCCCAGCGCCGAGGGGCCGAAGTCGACTTGACCGCCGACGAGTTCCAGGCAGGCCGCTTCACTGTTGACGGAAACGGCGATGCTGTGGTTGGGCTGAGCGTCGGGATCGTTGGTAAAGAGGTTGACGATCGCCGACTGGAAGTCATCGCTGGGGGCTTCGTAGTGGACGCGTACCCAGGCCGTTTCGTTGGGGGGGATGGCCTCCGGCGGTTCGTCGGCGTCGAGGGGACGGCGGCCGTATTCGTCATCTTCGGTAATCAGGTCGTAGGCGTCTTGCTCGGCATCGCCTTCCAGTTCGCTCTCATCGATTTCGTCGACGGGCGTCGGATAGGAGAGCGAGAAGTCATCGGGACCCGAAAGAGCGACGTCGTCGATTTCGAGGTCAGCGGAGCCGAGGTTGGTGATGTCGATGACCCGCGAGGCGCTGGCGTTGGTCGGGACCCGGTCCAGCGACAGGCTGCTGGGGGCAAACATATCGGGTTGCGACTGCGCGGCGCTGATGGGGATGTCGATTTCGGATTGGTCGTCATCACTGATGTTGGTGCTGAAACTGAACAGACCGTTGTACGGTTCGCTGTCTTCGGGGGTGTACTCAATGGTGACATCGAGTTCTTCGCCGGGGGCGATCTCAATTTCGTCGCCGTCGGGGAAGTCAACGAGTTCAAAGACTTCATGTGCGCCGGCGGACGTCGGATCGGGCTCGATAGCGGGATTCCGGATTATGACGGTGGCGTCATCATCCTCGTCGACGAAGAGGGTAACGGTTTCCTCGGCGGTGTCGCCGATCATGGTCTCACTGAAGCTGAATGAGTTGGGGTCGTAGTCCAACTCGGCATCTTCAACCTCCCCAACACCGCTTCCACCACAGGCGACAACCAGTGCCGTGGCGACGAAGAGAATCGATAACGCCGATAATTGCCGAAGCGATAAAGGAGATAGTCTGGACAAAATGCTCATATCTTTAAAACCGTGCATGCAGGATTGCCAGTCGCCGAAAGTGACGAATACCAGTTTGTTCGGAGAAGGGGACCACCCGCATCTGAAATTCGAGGGCCGGGCCCGACACCGCTCCGGAATCCCAGAGATTACCGAAATGAATAGGTAGCGTCAAAGGGTTGGTCGTCACGGGTACCCATAGTCCTTCAGAAGCGGCGCAACAGCTAAGGATCGAAGGGGAATCGCATTTGGTTTCGGGATTGGAGTTGAATAGACTTCGCCGGAGTGACGTCTGAATCGATGACCATCTGTTGGAAGGAGAGCTCTGATGACGTGGGCTCGGCCGATGCGCACTGAGTAGGCCAGAACCACCAGCTGACGATTGCGAAAGCCAACGATTACTGAGGAGGCGCAATATGAGGACCGGATTAATAAAGAGTTGTCTGGCGGCGGCGTTTGTGGCGTCGCTGTTGGTTTCGGGATGTCTGGTGGTTACCGGAGATGATCCGGGGGGAGACGAGCATTGCTGGGATGATTGCACGACGGTCACCCAGTGCGAGACCTACTGCGACGCCTATTCGTGCTGGGAGGAGTGCGGCGATGTGCAGTCCTGTGAGCGCGTCTGCGATTCCGATGCGCATTTTCCAAATGACACCGAGTACTACGACGAGCCCGACTACTGCTACAGCGATCTGGAGTGCGACGGCAATCGCATCTGCATCGATAATACCTGCACCCGGGCCGACACCGACGACCGGGGCAGCGCCGGGTTGTGCCAGACCTGTGAGAGCACCAGCGACTGCATCGAGGACGGCGCACTTTGCCTGGGCTTTACGGCCTCCTCGGGAAGCGACGAGATTCGGGAGACGGTCTGCGGTCGGGCCTGTGACTCCGATGCCGGATGTCCCGGTGGATTTGAATGTCTGACCATCGATCTGGAGGACGGCGGTGAAACCGATCAGTGCGTCCCCGAGAGAGAAGAGGGCGATTCGAGAACCTGTCGGGCCTCCGACGATCTGGAATGCGTCGTGGCCGCTGACTGCGAGACCGGCGAGAGTTGTGTCGACAATCGATGTGAGGCGCCGTCGAGCGCCGAGTGTACTGATGACGGCGAATGCCCGAGCGGTCAGGTCTGTGAGCTCTTTGAGTGCATCGATGAGGCCGACAGCTCGGAGTGCGTCGACGGCCAGGATTGCCAGGACGAAGAGGTTTGCCTCGACGGTCAATGCGTGGCCCCCGACGACGGTCAGAGCTGTATTTTTAACGCCGATTGCAGCGCCGACGAGCGCTGTGTCGACGGAATGTGTACGGCGACCTGCAGTGGCGATACCGACTGCGGAACCAATGAGCGCTGCCGAGAGGGAATCTGCGAATTTATCGAGTGCTATCAGAGCGCCGACTGTGCGCCGGGCAATCTTTGTGTCGACGCCTCTTGCGTGCGGGCCTGCAACGACACCGGCGACTGTCTCGACGGCTTTATGTGCTCCGACCTCGGCTACTGCGAGCCCGATCCGCAGTACGAATGCCGATCGTCGGCCGAATGCGCCCCCGAAGAGGAGTGCAACGACGCACTGGAATGCGAGCCGACATGTACCTGCAACGACGATTGCAGCGGCGACAATATCTGCAGTCCCGACACCGGATTGTGCCAGGAGCCCTCATCCGGTGAATCCGGCGTCGAGTGCTAAATTTCGGGTGCTCCGGAGCGATTCCGGGGCGCCGCGCACAACTGGATAGCAATCGTTGGAAAAAAGATCCCCGGTGTCCGTCGACGGACACCGGGGATTTTTTGGTTGTGTGTAAAGCGTTTTGAGCGCCGACTATTCGCCGGCGGCGAGTGGTCGGTCATCGGCCGCCACAAATTCGATGTACTCGCTTCGCGCGCAGCGCATCTGGGGGCGGTACTCTTCTGCGAGAGCGGTGTTGCAGGCATCGTGGCTCTCGATGGGCAGCGTCATCTCGTAGTGGCTTCTCGTCATCTCCAGTCGAGCCCCGGCGGGAATGAGCAGGGTCTGAATTGCCGTCAGATGACACATCGGTTGGGTGCGACCGGCGTCGATCAATTCGGCGGCGTGGTGATGGTATTCGCCGCGCTCGTAGTCCGAATTCCACCGAAGTTCATTTTCCGGCGGTGCGGTCTCCGGACAGGCATCCGTCGACGGACAGGCCAGCAGTTTCAATAAGGCATCGCCATCGGAGGAGGTATTGGATTCGACGACGAATGATGAGAATGGAGATTCGCCCTCGATGGGTTCGCATCCCTGGTTGTCGAAGGCGTAGTTGTCGATGACCCAGTGGCCTTCGATATCGTCGACGGAGGTCGGGCCTCCGGGGAGCAAATCGGCGGCCGTGCAACCGTCGCAGCCGCCGAGGGCCACCAGAAGGGCCATCGCCAGGATCGACACAGTGGCATGGCGAGAGGTCGACAGGGCGGTCATGATCAAAACTCCAGTGTCGTCGAGGCTGTGGTGCTATTTTCGTGGGCGTCGAATGCCGAGATCTGGAGCTCGACTTCGCTTCCGGGCTCCTGGGCGTCGTCGAGTTCGACGGCGACCCGGGTGACAGGGACGGTATCGCCGCCGACAGACTCTTCGGAGGTGGTCACCGAGATGTCCGAAATACCGACGGCGTCGCCCTGGTGCTCGATATCGACGTCGATGGTCCCGGCGTCGATGTCGACGGGGATCGGCGCGCCGGTCGGTGTCGCGCGGTGGTGCATGCGATAGGAGCCCGAAAGCTGTCCTCGATCGCCGGCGCCGCCGACGGTCGTCAATTCGTCGGCCGCCGGAAGCGAGAGGCGAAACGACAGCGTCTGGGCGTCGACGGCCTCCAATTCACCGATCTGCAGTTGCGTCGATGGGATCAACTCAAAGGCGTCGGTCGTCGCCGTGTAATCCTCTCGGGCGTCGGTGCTCGCGTCGAGGTGCTGGCCCCGGATCTGAAAGCGATAGGTGCCTACGGGGAAGTCGGCGAGTTCTTCCCAGTAGACCACCCATTCCGGTCGATCGGCGTCGTCGTATCGAAGCCGTGTGGGCATGGTGAACTGGCGATTGTCGTAGATGCGATGGCTCGGCAGGGTCACCGGCTGGAACTGGTCGCTTTCCTTGCTGTGGCGCTCCAGGATCACCTGCGGAGTCTGGGGCATTTCGGCACCCGGATCGCCGCCGAGCCAGGCGATTTCCACGAATTCTCGGCGCTCGACTTCGGCGGGGGGCTGCTCGGTGATGGTCCCCACGTCGTCGGCGTCGGTGGCGTCGACGGGAAATGTACCCTGGTCGCGGTCGGTAAATTCGTCGGGAAGTGGCGGTTCGTAAACCGGATCGTCGATATCGCCGCGCATCAACCCCACGGCTTCCACGGCGCGGTCGACCAGAAAATCGCCGAATTTGTGGCCCCAGGGACTCATATTGGCCTCGTAGCCGCCCTGGAGATACGAGAAGGCGTATTCCGGGTAGTCGTCGGGGGCCTGGGGCGTGGAAATGCCGGGAAAGGGTGGGAGTTCACCGCGCAGGTTGGTGGGCAGCAGATACAGCAGGTGGTCCTGGGCGTATCCCAGCGTAAAGGAGTTGAAGGGATCGATGTCGTAGGCGTCGCGCAGCTCGCGCTGGACCTGCCAGCCCAGCGGCATGCTCAACTCGCCGGGCATGGTCACCAGTGTCAGGTCGTTGAGTTCGATGGCACTGATCTGGCTTTTGGACAGCAGCGTCATCGGGCGGTGATCGAGGACGTCGTGAAAGCCCAGTAGACAGCCGTAGTCGTCGGCGGCGTAGTGGTCGCCGAAGTCGCCGACGCCGTTGCCGATGCACTGGAGTCCGCCGTAGGGTTCGTCGTCGAATTCGCCGTCGCCGTAATCGAGGTGTTCGTGGAGGATCGGGAATCGATGGGTGTGGCCGTCAAAGGACCAGTCGTCGGTGGTCTCCATCGAATCGATGGCGTCGATGGTGCGATCGGCGAGTTCGGCGCCCAGTGACTCGTAGCGCTGAGTGTGGTCGTGGCCGCGGTGGTCGCCACGGGGTGACATGGTGCCGCCGTTTTGATTGAAATACATGACAGAAACGGTGCGATCGAAGCGCTCGCCAAGGGCGAATTCGAGCCTGTTTTCGGCGCCGACAATGACGTCGTTATTGGCGTAGGGACCGCTGTGGACGGTGCCGTGAGTCCCGAAGCTGGTGAGCACCGCCCGGGGATGGCCGTCGGGGTCGTCGACGCGAATCAGCAGGACCCGGTTGTCATCAAAGGGCGGGGTGTTACTGCGGCGGTCGCTGGAGACGGCGTCGTCGGTGTCGAATGCCTCGACGACCTCCCAGCCCATCTGGGCCGGCGACAGGTCATCGACGGCGTCGAGGGCGGCGTCGGCCAGGGAGTCGACGAGCCAGTCAAAGGCCTGCTGGTGGAACTCGTCGATGCCGAACATGCCCATCGGAATATCGGTCTCGTCGGGGTCCGGAAGTTGCCAGAAGCGGGCTGGGCCGGAGTGGGTGTGAGTCCCGGAGAGGAGCAGACTGGAGCGCCAGTTGTCGCCGGTTTCGTCCTGGAGTCGGCGAGAGACCGCCTCGTGGAGTGGGCCGGTGGGAAAGATGATGGGAGCTCGGACAAAGACCAGCTGGCGGGTGCCGTCGTCGACGGCCAGAGCGCGGGCTGTCAGCCCGTGCATCGTGCCGTGGCTGGCCTCCAGTGATTCGACGTAGCGGCCGTCATCGGTGGCCCCGCGGCTCCCGTAGCCGCCCAGTGACAGGCCGACCGGAAAATCCAGAAGGGTTTCGGCGACGCCGGCCTGCAGTGGCGCCGTGCTGTCGCCGCCGGGATCGCCGGCGGTGATGTCGCCGGTAAATTCGATGCACCGGCCGTTGTCGCTGCAGACGTCGCCGCCCGGGCAGTGCTCGTCGAGCCGGCAGGCCGTCTGGCAGACCTCGCCGTCGCAGTATGCGCGAGGCGCCAGATCGTCGCGAAAGCCCTCAAAAAACGAGCGGCACTGACTATACGCCGACGTCGACGGACAACTCGGCGAGCCAAAACAGGTGCCCTCGTGGCAGTACTCGTCGTCGGCGCAGTCGTATTGGGCGGCGCACTCCGACGCGTCGCCGTTGGCGTCGTCGTTTCCGGTGTCTGTCGGATCGTCGACCTCCGGATCCGACGGCGAGCATCCGAATAGTCCGACCAGGGCGAGCATCACAATCAGAACAATCAGGCGGTTCCGCAACGCAGACTCCATCGATTCAAGGCGTCGCATGGGGGGCGACTGTCGATCGCAGAAAATTAGGAGTTGTCATCGTAGCGCGAGCCCGCCTGGACGGCAACGCCAGTGCCCGACGCGCCTCGTCGCCTATCGACGGCCCCCGGCGTTCGACAGGCCCGCTACATCGCCTTTGACAGCGCCGTCTTTGATGGCTATACACCTCAGTCCTCGCGGAATATTAATTCCCCGCGATGTGCTGCGGAAGTGGCGGAACTGGTAGACGCGCTAGATTAAGGATCTAGTGGGGCTAGA
>CAYUPT010000082.1:0-10871 GCA_964446725.1 uncultured Bradymonadales bacterium
CGAATCGAAGACGTCGTCGAAACCCTTCGCATCGGACTCAGTAATACCAATGACTCCCCGGACGCCCCGTAGACAACCCGTCGGGCCGGCCCATGGAACAACTTGACAGCAGCTGAAGTTGCCCCCTTACTGTGGCGATACTACCATTCTATGTAGAAGCGCCATTCCGGTAGTCACTACGTCTGAACTTCGAATCACACAATTCCGTCTCTCGCGGAGATCGCACCGATGAAAAGCGCCCGCCTTCTGGCTTCCATCCTTCTTCTGGTTCTCGTCGCCGCCACCGCCTGTGACTGCAATGACGCAGCCGATGCCGACGCCGATACCCGGATCGACAATCTGGCCTCTATGCTTCCGGCCACCAGCGAAGGGGTGTTGGTCGTTCCCGAACTCGCCGATCTCCCCGACAACCTCGACTACGCCCTGCGGCGCGTCGAACAATTCCAGCCCGAGGCCCGCAACAACGAGCAGGCCATCAACCGCATGCTCGGCTTTCGCATCACCGACGTCGAGAGTTGGGATGCCGCCGGTTTTGATCCCGACGGCTCACTGTTGTTCTCGATGTTCGGGACCCGACCGGTCCTGGCGGCCCACGTCGACGACACCAACGCCTTTGAGACCAACGTCGTCGGCACCCTTCGGCGCCAACTCGAGACCGAAGACCCCATCGAAGAACAGCAATTCGGCGAGCGCAGCTTCCGGATCTCCGGCCAGGGGCTGGCCAATGATATGGCCTGGTTTTACGACGACTCCATGGTCGTCTTGATTTTGCCCCCCCTCGAAGCCTTCGAAGTCTTCGACACTGGGACCGCGACCTCCGTGGCCAACAAACTCGGCGATCTCCAGCGCGACGTATCGCTTGCTGAAAGCCAGTCCTTCGCCGACTTCCGAAGTGGCATCGGCTCCGATTTCCCCGTCAGCCTCTATCTGCACTCCGATTACTACCTCGATAACACCGATGTCGACGACCAGCATCTGGGCTTCGGCGGCGTCGACACCCTCGCCGACAGCCTGATGGAGTGGTCGAACTCCAATGCCGATAACATCGGACTCGGCTTTCGCGCCGGCGACCAGTCCATCGAAGTTCAGGGATTTGTCGGTGGCGACGACGAGGTCATCGCTCAGGCCCGCGACGCCTACGCTACTGAACAGGACGTCCAGTGGGATGGGCTTCTGACTGAAAATACAACCTTTGCTGCGCGCACCTCCATCGACCTGTCGAAATCGATTGAGACATTTCTCCAAAATCTTCCCGACTCCGAACGCCGCACCATCGAGCGCGAGCTCTCCCAGATGGGGCGCAACCACGACATGGACATCATGGAAGATGTTATCGGCGCCTTCTCGGGCCATAGCCTCCTGGTCTTCTACGGCGTCGGTCCCGGCATCGCCGGAGCCGCCGGCGAGTTCATGCAGCGCGACATCCCCGGTGGCGTCAACACCTTTCTGAATAACTCCGGGCTGCTGTACAGCATCCACTTTGCGGACGCCGACAAAAAAGACCAACTCCTCGACTACATGACCGCCTTTGGCGGCGATCAGCTCCAGCGCAGCGCCCTGGAGTACGACGGTGAGCCCGTCGACGACATCGAGGTCTTGCAACTTGCCAATATCGACGAGTATCCCATCCGCATGTTCAACGACCGCAACGCAGTCACCCTGGCCACCGCCGGCCTCGGAGAGTCCTCGGTCTACGAATATCTCACCGAACGCCGCGACGAACCGCTGTTGTCGGAAGCCGAAAATTCCCCGCTGGGCACCCAATTTGCCACCGCCGAGCGCACCAACGGGCTGTACCTCAACTTCGGGAACCTTCAGTCCAGCGTCCGCGAGTTGGGCGCTCCCATCTCCGGCTACGCCAATGTCCTGAGCCCGCTTCACGAATTGTTGATGACTGCCGGCGTCGATGACGACGGATTTCGCATGAGCACCGAACTCGCCTTTAGCGATCCCCTCGAAGACGACGACGAACAATGAAGTTGTCGGCTCGCGGCCTCCGGCGCACCTACCGCTCCGGCGAGGTGCTCACGGAGGCCCTCCAAAACGTCGATTTGACGATCGACCCCGGCGAATTCGTCGCCATCGTCGGTAGTTCCGGCAGCGGCAAGACCACGCTTCTCAACGTCCTCAGCGGCCTCGACACCGAGTATCAGGGCCAGGTTCAACTCGGAGAACAACAACTCCAGACGCTGAGCGAGCCCGAACTGGCGCGACTTCGCCACCGCCACATCGGATTTGTCTTCCAGCAATTCAGTCTACTCGACCACCTCACGGCCCGCGAAAACGTCGCCCTTCCCGGCTTTTTCGGCTCCGACGATACACCAGAGCCCACTCGAGCCGACGAATTGCTCGAACGGGTTGGCCTCGGCGACCGCCTCCAGGCGCGCCCTCCACAGCTATCGGGCGGCCAAAAGCAGCGCGTCGCCATCGCCCGCGCCCTGTTTTGCCGACCATCGGTCATCTTTTGCGATGAGCCCACCGGCAGCCTCGACCAATCGACCGGTCTTGAGATTATGCGACTCTTCGACGACCTAAACCGCACTGAACAACGGACCCTGGTCGTCGTCACCCACGAACCGTACGTCGCCGATATGGCGCAACGGCGCATCCGAATCTCCGACGGTAGTATCGTCTCCGACGAACCCCAGACGCCGTCCTGGCCCTCCGAGACCGAGGCCAGCACCGACCAGGAGGTGACAGCGTGAATCACCAGCGCTTTGCATCTCTTGTCGCCCAGTCCCTTCGCCGAAACCGTCGCCACTTCCTGCTCGCCAGCATCGGCGTCATTGTCGGCATTGCCACGCTCTTCTTTTTTACGTCCCTCGGCGAGGGCGTCCGCGCCACCGTCCTGGAGGACATCTTCGTCATCGACCGACTGGAGGTCGTCGACCCCGCCGCCGGCGCCGGACTCCAGGGCGGTGGCCTCTTTGGCGCCAGCGGACTCGATGACGCCACCGTCGAACGCGTCGACAATGTCGACGGCGTTCGCGCCGTCTATCCCAAAATGAAATTGACCTTCCCCTCATACGCCTCCGGTGGAGAGGGAATTGTCGGTCAGGATATGGGCATCGAGTTTATCGCCGACGGGATTCCGGACCGCGTCGTCGCCGATGACGTCGATGACGACCTCGAATTTCGCGACCACTCCCCGGGCCAGGATTGCGACGGCGATTCGGCCTGTAGCGACGGTCAGTACTGCTCTGATGACAATCAATGTCGGTGGCTTCGCTGCGACCCCGAACAGGCCGTCGCGGAGTCCAATTGTCAGGGTACCTCGTATTGCCACTCCGATCGCCAGCAATGCGCCCTTCCGATCCCTATCGTCATCTCGCCCTATCTGCTGGAAGTCTACAACGGCAGCGTCCACACCGCCCTGGCCGACTCCCAGGGAGCCGCCGGAAATCTCCCCCGCCTGTCGGAGTCGATGCTCATCGGCTTTGAATTCGACCTGATTCTGGGAACCAGCTTTCTGGGACGCTCCGGGGAAGCTCAACGCCAGACCGAGCGAGCCCGCATCGTTGGCTTCTCCGAGCAGGCCATGCAACTCGGCGCAACGATGCCTCTGGACTACGTCATCCAGTTCAATGAACGATTTACCGGCGAGGAGGCCTCCGAATACTACCACTCCATTCTCGTCGAAACCGAACGCAATGAAGATGTCGCCGCTGTCGCCCAGCACCTGGAAGACGAGATGGGCCTCGAACTCTCCGATCGCCACAGCCAGGCCCGGCGAGCCGGCATTCTCATCCTGTCGCTGACGCTGCTCTTTAACCTGATTGCACTGATCATCCTCGCCGTCTCCGCCATCACCATCACCCACACCTTTTCGATGATGGTCATGGAGCGGCGAACCGAAATCGGATTGATGCGCGCCGTCGGCGCCACGCGTCGCCAGATTCAAGCCCTGGTCGTCGGCGAGGCCACCATCGTCGGACTCGCCGCCGGCGTCGCCGGCATCATTCTGGGCGCCACCGGCGGTCTTGTCGTCGATACCCTCTTTGCGCGCTACGTCCCGGACTTCCCGTTTAAGCCCGAGACCCTCTTTGCCTGGTCGCCCTGGATGTTCGCCCTGGCGATGGCGACGGCCGTTATCTTCTGTCTGATCGGCGCCTACCTGCCGGCCCGCCGCGCCGGCAACGTCGATCCCGCCGACGCCCTTACCGGCCGCTGAGGCTGTGTCTGGAGGTCCCCCGGCTCACTCTCACTCACCGGTACCACCGGCTCCCGCCCCCAGCTCCAGTCCCGCGCCCCCGGCGATGTCCACCGCGTCATCGACCCACTCCCAGAATTCATCGCTTCGAGCTATCTGACCGTTCCGAACTCGCCGTACCCGGAGGAGCTGTTCGTCGATCCGAACCTCGTCGAAGTCCTCCAGGAGCTCCAGCAACAAAATTTCCGTCTCATCGTCGAGTTCCAGAGGAGAGTTCGCGACGTCATCGGCACCGCCTGCGGTATCGAATTCCTCGTCAAACGCCCCGATCTGGCCACTCTCCATCGTCGACGACACACCGCGACGAGACTCGATCTGACAGGATGGCTCCCAATCGTCGCCGAGTTCGACGACGACGTCGACACCGATCCGGCGCTCCAAAGATTCATCGGCGACGTCGGGCCACAGCCGCACCGTCACGCCGAGATCGCGCGGTAATCCCGTCAACTCAATTTCGAGCCACTGCTCATTGAGAGCGTCCGTCAGTTCGAATAATCGATCGATTTGCTCGCCGATGGCCTCCACCAGTTGCTGTAGTCGGCCCGGAGGGGTCCCGTCGTAAAATCGCGCTTTGACATATCCATTTTGGATCTCGATATCGGTGGCCATCGATGCCAGTTCTCGCAACTGATCGGCTGCCGGAGCGCCCATTCGCAACTGTTCGTACTCCCTCCCAAAATCGGCGCATAGCTCGAAATCATCGCCCAACTCCGCATCGCCGTTCCGCCCGTCCCACTGATACTTTCCGGAGCGCTGCTTCAACTCCAGACCAAATTGGTCGGACCACAGCGCCTCCGTCTTGAATGTCGTCGTGTACCGCCCGCTCTCGACCTCTTCGGTCTCCTCCCAGACCGATTGGGGGGCTTCCAGACGTTTCGACAACTCCAGTTTCCCCGCAATTTTCAGGCTGTTGCGGCGCCCCTGTAGTTTGGCGTCCGAGTGGCGCAATCCGCGTTGTCCGGCGGCCTGACGCCAGCCGGATCGTACGGACTCCGGTGAAGTCGTGCGACTGCTCATCGTCAGGGCGGACAGAATCGCACAGACCGCCAGCGCAATCAGTATCGACTCTACCATTATCGACCCCCGACTATCTCACGTCGCGCAATAGATTCGTGGTGCGAATAATCGACAATTCGCGCTCTTCATCGACGTCGACGACCTCCACGCGGTGATGAACGAGCGTCGAACTTCGCCGAATCAGCTTCGCCCGAACTTCGATGATTCCGGCCGCCGCACTTCGGATATGAGAGCCGTTGATCTCGATCCCTACCGGAAACCGCTCGGTAATATCCAACCCCCAACACGAGTGCATGCTCGCCGCCGACTCGGCGAGCAACATACTCATGCCGCCGTGTAACAACCCGAAGGGCTGACGGGCGTGGTCGCCGATCTCCATCTCCAGCACCAATTGCTCGGCATCGACGCCCTGAAGCTTTACGTCGTGTGGTTCCATCGCCGTCGACGCCCGCACCTGGTCCCAGGCTTCTCTCCAGTTTTCTTCGGTATGCTCGCCGTGCTGCATCAACTCGATGAACTTATCGGCCCCCATCGAAATCCTCCCGCGCAAAGAACGCTCGCGCCTCTTCAATATCTCGCTGTATTTGAGCGACCAATTGCTCCGGAGACTCAAACTCTCGTTCTCCGCGCACTCGCCGGAAGATGTCGAGTTCCACGGCGTCCCCGTACAGATCGAGATCGTCGTCGACGGCGTCGTCTAAGATGAAGGTCTCCACGGTCTGCTCGCCATCGTCAAAGGTCGGCCGTGTGCCGATATTTGTGATCGCCGTCCACTGCTCTTGGTCGGCTCGACCCAGCGTCGTGATGTAGACACCCGACGGCGGCGATGCCATGTCGACCACATCCAGATTCGCCGTCGGAAATCCCAGCTTCCGGCCTCGCTGCTCTCCGGCAACGACCTCACCGTACAACCGATACGGTCGATTCAGCATCGTTTCGACGGACGCCATCTCTCCGTCGGCCACGGCCGCCCGGATCCGCGTCGAACTGACAGGTTCGCCGTCCCATTCGACAAATGAAGCCACCGTCGTCGACATCCCCACCGCTGCCCCCAGTCGTTGGAGACTGTCGGTGTCGCCGGCCCGCTTCTTTCCGAAGCGAAAATCCTCACCGACCACCACGTGAACGGCGCCGAGTTTCTCGGCGAGGATTCGCTCCACGAATTCCTCAGGACTGCAATTGGCCAGAGCAGCATCGAATGGAAGAGAGACGACCCATTCGACGCCGCAGGCCCCCATCAGCTCGTATTTGTACGGCGGTGGTGAAAGACGCAGTGGCGCATCATCGGGCCTAAAAAAGGCCTCCGGATGCGGTTCGAACGTCAGTGCCACAGGAAGCGCATCGCGCTCCCTCGCTTCCCGCACCGCCGTTTCAAAGATCGCCTGATGACCGATGTGCATGCCATCAAAATTACCGATGGTCACCACTGATTTCTGTAGTCCCTCTGCTGCCGCCTGCTCTGAATGCACAATCTTGGTCATGCGCTGTCCGACTCCGGCAATAGACACTCAATGCTGCTGATCCGCGGGGAGTGTAATTGGCGGTATTCCGTTCAACAAGTATAACGCCTTGAGCCGAAGTTCCACGCCCCCCCTTCTCACTCCCCATCTCCATCGCCTCCCCGCCTCCCGCACAGTTCCTCATTGGTCGCCGCCGGGGGGTATGCTACCAACGATGGGGACTGATCGAGGCCTAATGACTGCCGTGCGTTCGACGCGACCCACCATGTTCCGATGTATCCGACTCGCAACTGCCGCCGTTATTGGCGTCGCCTTGCTTCTGGCCACTGCCGCGGCCTCGGCAAATGATGGCGACTCGGCACCTCTGTGGCTGACGTCGGCCGAAGTCGGCGTCGGCCCCATCGATGACGCTCTCTTTGTCCACCTTACGCCGAGGCTGTCGTATCTTCGCCCGGTGCCACTCGTCGGATGTGACGGCGCAACCGGATGCACCACGCTCCTCGAGGTCTCCCTCCACATTCCCCTTCGGATCTCCATTGACGCCGACCATGACGGATGGCTTCGCCGCCGCGACTGGCGCGAAGTCTCCGACTTCTTCCGTCTGATACGCCGCGTTGAATACGGCAGCCCCGAAGAATCAATCCACCTCCGTGCCGGTGAAATCGGTCCCGCCCACCTCGGCCACGGAACGCTGGTCAACGGCTACTACAACGTGGTGACCACCGACCACTACCGACTCGGCCTGAACGGACATATCGACCGCCCCCGGTGGGGCGCCGAACTTCTGATCAATGACCTGACCGGGCCCAACCTCGTCGGATTGCGCGGACGATACCGCCCTCCGGTATTGTACGAGCCGGATTCCGACGCACAACAATTCTCGCTGGGCGCATCGCTGGTCACCGACTTGACCGCTCCCTACCAACTCGAGACCGTCGGTGACTCCGAACAACCGGTGGCAAGCCCCGATTTCCATCCTGCCACCGAGACCACACGACCCACCACCGCCTTCGGCGTCGACGTCCGCTGGGAAGGGCTCGACCGGACGGACTGGGACCTCACCCCCTACACCGATATCAATCACCACATCGGACTGGGCAGTGGGGTCCACACCGGAGTATTGTGGAATCAGAATTTCGGCACATCGCTTCGGCTATCGTCGCGGCTCGAATATCGCCTGCTGACCGCTCGATATCTGCCCGACTACTTCGACCCGGTCTACGAAATTACGCGCTATCGACATCCCAGTATGGGAACCGGCGGTTTTGCCGGTCCCAAACTTCGAGCCGCCGCCAGTGCCGACGAGGCCCTTCGCCACGGTGGCTTCGGCCAGGTGTCGGCGCGAATTCGCAACTGGATTACCCTCTCCGCTGCATTCTCCGACGGAACCGGACATACCGGTGCCGATCTACGACTACGAGCCTCCTTCGACTACCAGGACCGAGCGCGGGTCGGATTCTTTTTCTACCAATTTTCCTCCGGTCCGCGAGACTTCGGTTCCACACTTCGCGAATTGACCCGTCTCGATGGCGCCCTCGCTGCTCTGGAGGGACGCATCGACATCGCTGGCCCACTGTACGCCCAGGGACAATACGCCCGTCAGTGGCAGCTGCGAGAAGACGGACGATTCGACAATATTCACCTCTGGAATCTCGGCCTCGGCATGGGTACTCAATTCTGACGAACGCGTAATTGATATGAGTCTTCGACGCACAATACGCGTGGGGCTTCGCCGGCTGGTGCGCATCGGTGCCGTCGGCGGACTGACACTACTGGTGCTCGGCCTTGTCGGGGCCTGTATTGTGGTCGACCGAACTCGCGCCGACCTTCCAACGCCCACCGATCTGGCGGAACTTCGACCCGATTACGGAACGCGAATTCAGGCCCAGACCGGCGCTTACCTCGGCGGCGAACGCGCCGTCGAGCCCGTCGACTATCAGCAACTCCCGCCGACGCTCATCGCCGCTGTGCTGGCAGCCGAAGACGAGGACTTCTTCGACCACCGCGGCTACAACCTCCGAAGTATCGCCCGGGCCCTCATCGCCAATATTCGCGCCGGACACACCACGCAGGGCGCCAGTACCATCACCCAGCAGGTCGCCAAACACTTCCTCGAACCCGATAAGACCTGGTACCGAAAATTGCAGGAACTCCTGCTGGCGCGAAATATCGAAGCTGATTACACCAAGACTGAGATTCTCGACGCCTACCTCGGCGGAGTGTACTTCGGCAACAATGCCTGGGGCGTCACACAGGCCAGTTATACCTACTTTTCGCGCTCCCCTCAGGACTTATCGATCGGTCAGATGGCGACGCTGGCCGGGCTACTTCCGGCGCCCAGTGTCTACAACCCCATCGACAACCCACAACTAGCGCTTCGGGAACGCAATCGTGTGTTGCGCCGGATGGGCGATGTTGGATTCCTCGAAGACGGTGACCTCCGAGAGCTTCGCCGGCGTCCATTAGACGGACCGCAGATCATGGAGACCGAGGCATCTCCGGCGCCGGAAGCCGTCAACACCGTCCAGCGCCAGTGGACCGATATCGGCGACCAAAGTCAGTGGTCCGATAGCTCACTGGAGGTCTCCACCACCCATCATCCCGGATTTCAATCCCTTCTTCGCGGTGCCCTGCAACATGGAGTTGAACAACACGACCGACGCCGCGGCTACCGTGGACCCGTCGGCCGTGTCGATAACCCTCGGGCTTTCGACGACGCCCTCAATTCAGCACCGGACTTTGGTTCCTTTGTGCCGGCGCGGATCGATGCCATCGACGATCAGGGGCTTCGCCTACAGACCGCCGACGGAGCACTGCCTCTCTTCAGTGACGACCTGGACTGGCTGCCGGGGCGCCATCCCGACAGTGGTCGCTCTCGGTCGCCGCAATCCGGTTGGCGGGACTTCGTTTCCGTCGATGACGTCGTTATCCTCCGAGATCACGGCGACCAGTGGCAACTATGGCAGCCCCCCCTCCACGAGGGGGCGGCAATTGTCACCGATCATCACAGCGGCGAAGTATTGGCCAGTGTCGGGGCCTATGATGTTGATGCCAGCCAGTATCACCGGGCCGAGCAGGCATGTCGCCAGCCGGGAAGCCTCTTTAAGACCATCGTCTTCGCCGAAGCCTTTTCGCGAGACATCACGCCGGCGACACTCCTCAGTGACGTCCCCGACGACCGGGGAGTCTGGCAGCCTCGAAATGCCGATCGCGACTTCTCTGGATATCTCCCCGCCCACGAGGCATTCGTTCAGAGTCGAAATATCCCGGCGGTCAACCTCTACCAGCACCTCGGCGCCTCCTCCGTTACAGACCGTGCACGGCACATGGGAATCACCTCTCAGCTCATTCCCACTCCCTCCCTGGCACTCGGCGCCAGCTGCACGGCACCGGCGGAGATGCTCGACGCCCACTCCACCATCGCTCGCTCCGGTCTTGCCGCGGACCGGCGCTCGATCGCCACCGTACGAGATCTGTGGTCGAATCGCCTTCGCGACCGCGGCCATTTCCTCCAGCGCGATCCCCGCCTGGTGGCCCGTCTCAGTCGGGCTGCAGCACCGGTCACACACCGCGACCGCGCTCTGGCACCGGACGTCACCTATCTGGTGGCACAGATGCTCGATGATGTGACGACCCGCGGCACCGCTCGAGATCTCCCCGACGACTGGCCCGTCGGCGCCAAAACCGGCACCAGCACCCATTTCGACACCTGGTTGGCTGCCGTCGAGCCCAATCTCACGACCACCGTCTGGGTTGGCAGTGACCAGCACAACGAGCGTTTTCTCTCCGGCGAACACGCCGGGACCGTCGCCCTACCGATCTTCGCCGACTTCTACGACGGTCTCCCCTATCAGACCGCCGAACAGTGGCCGCCCATGCCCGGCGACGACATCGCTATCGAACGCGTGTTCATCGACCCGGCGACCGGGCTCCGGGCCCGAGACCACCACCATGCTGTCCAGTATTCCTTTCGCACTGGCACCGCTCCACGCCAATATGCTCCGACCCGCGCCTCCCGCCAATTGGAGCGTTTCGACTCCACCATCTACCAGTAATTCTCCCCCCTCCAACCCGCACCGAGGGGCTGACATCCGCCCCATTTCCCGGCCTCATCTCCAGTTTGGGGCAACATCTATTTCCACCCTCATTTTCCACGGCCTACCGCGGTACTTATCTCGTCGGGG
>CAYUPT010000083.1:0-10867 GCA_964446725.1 uncultured Bradymonadales bacterium
TGTCGAGGGCACTGTCAATATGCTCGACATCTCGGAGTTAGCTCGCGATGTCGAGCGGGCGCGCAACATTATGAAGCGGCTCGAAAATCGAGAGCGCGTCCTCGACGTATTGGATACGGTCTGCGAGACTCCCAAACCCAAGACCTTGATCGGTCCCGAACTCGGTGATGAATGGGGCGATGACCTGAGTCTGATCGTCTGTGGCTATTTTCACGGCGGCCGCCAGGTGGGGCTGGTCGGCATCATGGGGCCGATGCGGATGAACTACGCGCGCATGATTCCACTGGTCGAGCATGCCGCCGGTGTGTTATCGAAAGAACTCGAAGAACTTGCCTGATGATGGCATACCGACGCGACGATCGATGCGAGTTGTGCAACTGCGATGGTCCGTCGCCGCCGGAATGATATTGTTTGAACGTTGATGATTGGGTCGAATCGGTCGGGTGGGCCGTCGACGCCGGAATTCGTGCACCAGGAGAGGGTCTTGACAGAACGCAACAATCAAGAAGATCGAATCGATGAATCCGTCGATACCGACTCCCCGGATGCCCAGGGAGAACAACGGGATGCGGAGTCCGAGCAGGGTATCGATGGCGGCGGCGACGACGGGCCGGCGGACGCCACCGAATACGATGCATCGGACGACGATCCGGAAGTCGATGATGAACACGATGAGCCATCCTCGTCTGACGACGCCGATGATGCGTCAGACGACGACGAACTCCACGACGATATTTTCGTCAGTCCCGACGACGAAGATGTGGAGGTCGTCGATGATCTGGAATCCGACGATGATGCCTCGGACGATGGCGACGGCGCAAGTGCCACCGACGACGAGGCCGATGGCGATGCCGAAGAAGATGATGGGCAACAAGAGCGCATTGCCGAACTGAGCGACAAAGTAGAACAACAACAGCAGCGCATCGACGAACTCGAGCAAAATCTCGAAGAGGCGCGCCAGGAGCGCGATGAATTCAACGAGAAGATGCTGCGCAAGGCCGCCGATCTCGATAATTTTCGGCGCCGCGCCAAACGCGAAAAAGAAGAGCTCAAAAAGTACGGCATCGACGATTTCGTCCTGGAGCTCATTCCGGCTCTCGACAATATGGAGCGGGCCCTCGAACACGCCCGCAGTGATGCGAGTAACGACTCGATGGTCGACGGCGTCGAGATGGTCTACCGTCAGATCAATACAGCTCTCGAAAAACACGGCGTTCAGGGCTTTGACGCCGTCGGAGAGCGATTTGATCCGGAACAGCACGAGGCCATCCAGCAGGTGGAGACCTCGGAGCACGACACCGGAACGGTACTCGAAGAATTCCAGAAGGGGTATTTTCTCCACGACCGACTGCTTCGACCGGCGCTGGTCTCCGTCGCCAAATACGTGGAATCCGACGACGAAGGTGGAGCGGTCGCTGACGTCGACGCCACACAACAGGGCGACGACGGCGTCGAATCGGTCGATGAAGGTGACGAGGAAGCAGGGGCGCCTTCGGAGTCCGACGACGATGACCAGGGAGACGAAGCCACGGCAGAAACCGAGCAGGACGACAGTACCGAGCAAGACGGCGATACGGAATCGGCGAAGTAATTGACGGCTGGTTAAATCACGTTCACGGACATTGACGACACGAGGCCTGGACTATGGGACGCACCATCGGGATCGATTTGGGAACGACCAATAGCTGCGTATCCTGTATTATTGACGAGGAACGCATCGTTATCCCCAACGCCGAGGGCAGTCGGACGACGCCCTCCGTCGTGGCAGTGACCGACGAGGGCGACCAACTGGTCGGCCAGGTCGCCAAGCGACAGGCGCAGACCAATGCTGAAAATACGGTCTTTGCCGTCAAACGCCTGATCGGTCGGCGATTCGATGCTCCCGATGTCGCCCAGGCCCGCCGGTCGGCGCCGTTTAATATCGTCGAAGGCCCCAACGGCGACGCCTGGGTGGAGGTCCAGGGCAAGGAGATGTCGCCTGCCGAAGTCTCGGCGCTGATCCTCAAGGAGATGCGAGAGATCGCCGAGGACCATCTCGACGATGAAATTGAAGACGCCATCGTCACCGTCCCCGCCTACTTCAATGACTCGCAGCGCCAGGCCACGAAAGACGCCGGCAAAATCGCGGGACTCAATATCTCGCGGATCATCAACGAGCCGACGGCCGCCGCGCTGGCCTATGGAATTGGTCAGGAGGACAAGGGCTCGATGAAGGTCGCCGTCTACGATCTGGGCGGTGGTACCTTCGATATCTCGATTCTGGAGCTGACGGACGGCGTCTTTAGCGTCATGTCCACCTCCGGCGATACCTTTCTGGGCGGCGAGGACTTCGACAACGCGATCATCGACTGGATTGCCGATGACTTCGAGGCCGAGCACGGCGTCGATCTTCGCGATGACGACGTGGCCCTGCAGCGCCTCAAAGAGGAGGCCGAGCAGGCCAAGTGCGAGCTGTCGAGTACCGACGAAGTCGAAATCAATCTGCCCTTTATCTACACCGATGAAGACGGCGATGGGCCGCTGCACGTCGAGATGCAGTTGACCCGGGAAAAACTCGAGGAATTGGTCGACCACCTCATCGAGCGCTCCCTCGACCCCTGCCGAACGGCACTGGAAGACGCCGGTCTGCGGCGCTCCGATGTCGACGAAGTTCTGCTCGTCGGTGGCATGACCCGCATGCCGCGCGTCAAAGATCGCGTCGGAGAATTCTTTCAGCGCGACGTCGACACCTCGGTCAATCCCGACGAGGTCGTCTCCATCGGCGCCGCCGTACAGGGCGGAATTGTTCGCGGCGAATTGACCGATGTATTGCTGCTCGATGTCACCCCCCTGACGCTGGGCGTCGAGACCGCCGGCGGCGTGTTCACACCGCTGATCGAGCGCAATACCACCATTCCCTGCAGTCATACCGAGATCTTCAGTACGGCCCGCGACAACCAGGAAATGGTGCGCGTCCACGTCCTACAGGGCGAGCGCTCGATGGCCGATGACAACGAGAGTCTGGCGGTCTTTGAGTTGACCGGCATCCCTCCGGCGCCTCGAGGCGTTCCCAAAATCGAGGTGACCTTCAAAATCGACGAAAATGGCATGGTCAATGTCACGGCCCGCGACGAGGCGACCGGTAAAGAGCAATCCATCAATGTTGTCGCCGATGGTGGCCTCAGCGAAGACGCCATCGAGGAACTCATCGAAGAGGCCGAGCAGAAAGAAGAAGAGGACGCTCGTCGACGTCATGTCATCGAAAAGCGCAATGAAGCCGAGGGCATGCTGTACTCCACGGAGCGCAGCTTCGAGATGTACGGCCAGGAGCTTCCCGAAGAAGAGCGAGAGAGTCTGGCGGAGGATATCGACACCGTCAAAGAACTCATCGACGATGCCAATCTCGAAGAATTGGAGACCATCATCGCAACTCTGGAGGCCGGAGCCCATCGGCTGGCGGAGGCGATGTACGACGCCATGGACCAGGATATGGAAGAAGAGATGGATTCCGAGGCCGTCGATGCCGACGATGACGCGGTGGCCAAACCGGTCGAGGAATAACCAGGCCGGTCGCCGAACGGCCTCGCGTGTTACTTGAACAGTGAATAGGGAGAGGGCCTCGGAGGTTTACTATATGACTCCGAGGCCTTTTTCGTGTCGCCCAAACCCAGACGACGTACGATGAGTGTCGATCTCTACGAAATACTTGGGCTCGATTCCGACGCCGATCGAGCCGATATCAAAGCCGCCTATCACCGGCTGGCCATGAAGTACCATCCGGACCAGAACCCCGGAGATCGGGAGGCGGAAGAGCGCTTTAAGGAGGTCACCCATGCCTACGAGGTGCTCAGCGATCCGGCCCGTCGTCGAGCCTACGACCGACTCCACAAGCGCGGCGGTCCGACGGGCGGGGCGCCATTCGATAACTTCGGAGACCTCTTCGATGTGTTGAACTCCGTGATCAGCGCCGGTTTCAGCGGCCTGAGTCGATCGGCGCGAGGTCGAAAGGGCAAAGATATTCGCGCCGAATTGACGGTGACACTCCAGGAGGCGATGAGCGGGGTCCGCCGCGACGTGACCGTACCCAGACCGCGCGAATGCTCTCATTGTGGTGGCAGCGGCGCCGAGCCCGGAACTCGACTGGCCCGATGCGATGAATGCGGCGGCGACGGGAAAGTCCAGGTCCAGCAGGGCTTTTTTTCACTGATGCGCGACTGCCCGAAGTGTCTGGGCAAGGGGCGCATTGTGGAATCTCCCTGTCAGCGCTGTCAGGGCGAGGGCGATATTCAGGGAACGGAATTGCTGCCCATCGACGTGCCGGCCGGCGTTCGCGACGGCCAGACCCTTCGGTGGTCCGGCAAGGGGGCAGCCGGTAGCAACGGTGAGAGTGGAGATCTGCTGGTGGATATCCACGTCGAGGAACACGCGGTCTTTGAGCGCGACGGCCAGGATATCCATCTGAGCTTTCCGATCAGTTTTACGCAGGCCTCGCTGGGCGCCAAAATCGAGGTTCCAACACTGGATGGCCAGGTGCGCATGAAGGTCCCGTCGGGAACCCAGTCTGGACGGGTCTTTCGATTGCGCGGCAAGGGACTTCCCCCCATTGGCGATCGCCCTCAGGGCGACCAGTATGTACGCTTGGAAGTCAAGTCGCCGGAACAACTCAGTAAACACCAGGAACAACTGCGTGGCCAATTCGACTCCAACAAACGCGGAGACGGGGCGAGCGAACGAGGGCTGTGGGGCCGGGTCCGCGACTTTTTTGAGTAGTCGTCGACGTCGATTTCGTCGGTGGTTGGTGTCAACTATGGGGTTGGCGCTGATGCTGGTCGTCTCCAGCGCGGCAGCCGACTCGCCTCGTACCGCCGGCCACAGCACTGAGTCAGGGCCGGTGACGGTGGCGGTTCTGGTGCCGCTTGATGGACCGCTGGCTTCGATGGGACAACAGCTTTTGGAGGCCGCCGAGTTCGGCGCACGGAACGCTGACGTCGAGGTCATCGGGGTCGACGCCGGCGAGACCCCGCAAGATACACTGCAGGCGGTGCAAGAGCTCGCCGGGCGCAGTGAAATTGCGGCAGTCGTGGGGCCGATTCGCCGTCAACACGCCCGCCCGTCGGCTCGCGCCGCGGCCCGTCATCAGTTGCCGCTGATCGCCTACTCATCACAGCACGGCGTCGAGGATGCGGGACCGGCGGTCTTTCGCGCCCGGCTGAGTGCTTCAGAGCAATCCCGGGCGCTGGCCTCCTATATCGCCGACGAGTTGGAGATCGACGATGTCGGCGTCATGGGCCCGCACTCTGGATACGGAGACGAGTTCACACCGGCCATCGTCGACGCCGTCAACGACGCCGGAGGACGCGTCCGCTCCCTATCGAGATACGACGAAAATACGACCGATTTTCGCCGTCCGCTCGGTGTATTGAACGGAAGCAGGGTCTATGTCGGCACGGAGCGAACGGTCGGCGCAGAGCACGCCGATCGGTGGGGAACGGTCGACGCCGGGCGCGCGGCGCACATCGACTTCGAGGCGCTGATCATCGCCGACGTTCACGATGTGGTGGCGAGGCTGTTGCCCTTTTTGCCGGGCGCCGGGATTTCGACATCCGCCGAATCCGATGGCGCCGATGTTCAGCTTCTCGGTCTTTCGGGGTGGAGAGGCGACGGTCTGCAGCGAGCTTCGGAACACGCCCGGGGCGCCGTGTTTTTCGATACCTTCGGCGGTGATCGCGATGGATCGGTGGCACGGCAATTTATCCAGGAGTTTCGGGCGGCCACCGATCGAGAGGCGACGACACCGGAGGCCGAAATCTATGATCTGCTGGGCATGATCGGAGAGCGCGTCGACGCCGAACTCGATCACGATGAACGACGAGAACGACTCGTCGACGGGCTCCGCTCCGGCGAATCGGAGTACGAAGGAGTCACCGGCGACTGGGAGTTTGAGTGGGGCGGAGCACCGATCCGCCGCCTCCAGCCCTATCAGGTCACGGCCGGCGGCGACTGGGTTGGTGTCGGCGGGAGTCGGCGATGAGTCAACGGGACGATTCGTCGGCAACCGGGATTTCCTGGCATCACGTCCTCGTTGTGGCATCGGCATGCACCCTATTTGCTGCGGGCCTGATCGCCGCGGAGCTCGATCCCTTCGAGCCCTCCGCTTGGACTGCCGGCGGTCTTCTGGAGGCGGCGTCCTACGCGCTGTGGACGCTGGCGATTGTGGCGGCCCACGAAGTCGGTCACTACGTGGCAGCCCGACGGCGGGGCGTGGACGTCAGCCCTCCCTATTTTTTGCCCGGCATCGGGCCGATTCCCGGTATGGGGGTGATCCCGTTTTTCGGCACCTTCGGGGCCTTCATTCGCATGAAGTGGGAACGGCTGTCAGCCGCCGATCTATCGGCTGTCGCCGGATGGGGGCCGGTCGCCGGATTTGCGGTGACCGTACCGGCCGTGGTGATCGGGGTCGCGATGTCGGAGCCGACGGTTGCCGCCGGTTCCGATGAGATGCTGATACTGGGTGATAGCCTGTTGATGATCGCCGCCACCGAGGCATTCCATCCCGAGATGGGCGATGGAATGGAATTGATGCTCCATCCCATTGGACTGGCGGGATGGGTGGGGTGTCTGTTGACGGCCTTGAATCTGCTGCCTGTGGGACAACTCGACGGCGGTCATCTGTTGTATTCGGTCTTCGGCCAGCGGGCACGCACGGTGGCCATCGTCGCATTTGTGGCCCTGATCGGCGCCGGTATATTCTTTTTTGCGGGCTGGCTCGTCGTGGCACTGCTGGTTGCACTGACCGGGATTCGCCATCCGCCGATGATCGAAGTCGATGACCGCAGCGCCAATCGGTGGATGGTCCTGGGATGCCTGCTGATTTTTGGGCTGACCTTTACACCGGCTCCGGTGGTTGTCGACGATATGGCATTGTGGTCGCATCTGTGGTGAGCCCGATGGTGAAATCGCCGAGAATTCGGAGCACGTAGATGGAAATTCGATGCGCAGAATGTGGACACCTCGGCGCCGCCGGGGAAGTGCGTCCGGTCGACGATGGAGTGGGGCTCGTCTGCGCCGAATGCGGATATCTCAATGTCGCCTCGGCCGACGAACCGACCGACGAGTCGGCCACCGACGCCAGCGACCCCGATGTCGGTGACCTTGGGCGCGACGGCGAGGTGACGTCGTCGTCCGATGACGGCGGCTCGTCGCTATTTGAGAATTTCGGGGCCACCGATGTGTTGTCCTGGTCTGATACCACCGACGAGGGCGGCGACGATGGACCGGTATTAGACGTCGGTGACGACTTTACGGCCCGGTCCCGGGAGCGACTGGTCCCGGAGCCCGGAAGCGGGCCCCGATGCCGGAAGTGTTTCCACCTCTTTGATGATGGAGCCCCCGAGCACTGTCCGAGCTGTGGACTCAATATCGAAGACAGCCGGGCCTATCCCCCGGGCCAGGCACCCTGGGAGACACCACCGGAGGGCAAAGAAGATGCCCAGCGACGGGCCCGCCAGATTTGGGACGGCGATGGATCGCTTCGCGAATTTGTCGACTACGCCGTGGACCAGGAGCTCATCGACTTCGGCATCCGCACGGTTCAACAGCATCTGGTCGACCATCCCGACGATGAGGATGCCCGCCAGGCGCTCGAAGAACTGACGCAGAGTCTGGAGGTCGCCATTCGGGTCGCTCGCACCCAGGCGGAGTCTCAATCCGATCAGTTTCAAAACGAAGTCAAGGACTTTCGCTCCCGGCTGTTGATCGGAGCGCTGGTGTTCTGGACGTTGATTTTACTTTTGTTCTCGTGGTTATTCTGGGGTACTCCATAGACTCCAGAGACATGCGGACTTGGCGCTGACGGACGGAAGTGATGCGCGGCGAATTCGAAATGATCGACATCATCAGCGATGTATTCGCCACGCCCGACGGCGTCGCGGTGGGAATCGGCGATGACGCGGCCGTTCTTCAGCCCGATCGCTTCGATCTGATGGCCATGGATACGCTTGTTGAGGGCGTTCATTTTCGCCGCAATACCAGTTCGGCCCGGGATGTCGGGTGGAAGTCGCTGGCCGTCAACCTCAGTGATATCGCCGCCATGGGAGGAGTGGTGGGACCGGCGCTGTTGTCGCTGGCAGTGCCGACGACACTCGACCAGAACTGGATCGAGGAGTGTTGTCGCGGACTCTCGGAGGCCGGCGCAGCGCTGGGGAGTGAACCTGACCAGTGTTCTGTCGTCGGTGGTGACATATCGGCGACGGAGGGAGCGATTGTGATCACCGTGACCGCCGTCGGTGAGAGCCCCCCGGCGGGCCCGGTGCTGCGATCGGGGGCGCAGATCGGCGACCGCATTGTGGTAACTGAAGTCCCGGGGCGTTCCGCCGCCGGACTCCGAGTACTTCAGTCCGACCTCGACGAGTCGCAATACGCAGACCTCGTGGCCGTCCATCGGCGACCGAGGCCCCACGTTGCGCTGGGCGCTGAATTGGGTCGACGAGGACTGCCGACGGCGATGATCGATATCAGCGACGGATTGCTCCAGGACCTGGGGCATATCCTTGGGGCCAGCGAGGTCGGCGCCGCCGTCGATTTATCGGGATTGCCGGTGCCTTCCGCATTGTGGAAATTGGAGGACCTGGGAATCGGCGCCGTCCAGCAGTGGGTGGCCGCCGGCGGAGAGGACTTCTGTTTGTTGTTGACCGTGCCTCCGGATCGGATGTCGGAATTGACAAAAATTTGCAATAATCGGAGCCGGAAGATCTACGATATCGGTGTCATCACGCCCGACGGCCAGGACCTGCAGGTCGATGGGCTGGATGGAGAGCCGATGGCCGGTGAGATGTCGGGCTATCGCCATTTCGAGGAGCTATGAGTCAGGAATCGGAAAATCCGGTCGTGCGCGCACACCGAGACGTGGTGGAGCGTCTCTGGACCCAGCCCGTGCTCGAGCTCTGTGGTCGGGAATTGCCCGACACCGGCCAGGGCACAGTGCTGGCCGCCGAGGCCCGCTGTGGCGCCGTGGTTCACGACTGGTTGAATCGACTGCCGGAAGATACGCGGATGATGGTCCTCGATCCGTCGGGAGTGATGCTCGATGAGGCCCGATCGCGGGTTACCGATGAACAGCAGCGCCGGCTATTCTTCGTCGAAGAGCGCGTCGGCGCACTTTCGTATGCCGACGAGGTCTTCGACGCCGCCGTCTGTCTGCAGGGTTTGGTGACCACCCGGCAGGCCCGGGAAGGGCTGGCCGAATTGCGACGCGTCGTCTCCCCCCAGAGTCCGGTGGTGACCTGTTTTCCGCTCCACGAAAGTTTTTCGGAGTTCTATGATTTATTCGACGAGGCGCTTCGAAGCTGTGGTCTGGAGGATGTTCTGGCGCGCATCGACGAGGTGCGAGCCAATCTATTGAGTCCGGCCCGGCTGTCGACGCTCGCCGACGACGAAGGCCTCGAGCAGATCGAGGTGACCGAATTGAGCTGGACTGTCGCCTTCGATGGTGGCCGCGAATTTCTGTACTCGCCACTGGTTCAGGAGACCTTCTTTCCGCACTGGGTCGGGGCCGTGCGCTCATCGGAGCGCGAAGACGTGCTCAATCATATTGGTCGGGCCATCGATACCTACTGGAGTGATCGGATGCTGGAGACGGAGATCAAGGCGGCGCTGGTGGTGGCCGTCAGAGGCCAGGGGCCAGACTAGCTACTTATTCTGGTGGTTGAGTGCGCCGGTCGTGGCCGTTGCGCTTAAAGGCCTCTTCCTCGCGGGTCAGCACCGCGATAAATCCCATCGTCAAGATGATGACGGGAATCGAAACATACAGCACGATGAAAATCAGGTCCTCCATCGTTTACCTCCAGTCATCGAGTACCTGCCGGGACGGGCCGCTGGTCTTCACGTCGCGATGCAGTTCAAACCTAAGCGCCACATCAGGCGGGTAAAGCAGCGGGATTGTGCGCCGGGCCGGCGGTGTTGATAGTACGGGGCGCGGCCATCGGCGATGCCAGCCGGCTTGTTAGAAGCGGTCAAAAAAGTCTCCCATCGGCATTCGCCGGCTGATTTGTCCGGCTTCTTTGCGCTCAATACTCGACTTATCCTACGGATAGGCCTCCGTTTGATCGCTTTGAAGCCAAACAAATCATCTCGCCGAGCCTCGGTCCGCTTTTTTTTGACCGCTTCTTAGAGTCGAGATAGTGTTCAAGTCAGGAGTCTGATCATGACGTTGCGCGAAGAGTTGATCGAAAAGTCACTGCGCCTCGAGGAGATGCTCGAACGGGTGCCGGAGCCGGTGGCCCGCGAGCTGCGCGATCGCATCGGGGAGTTGCGTCAACTACTGCTCGAGCAGCGTCCGCCGCGCTTTGTCCTCGTCGGCCGCCGCGGCGCCGGCAAATCGTCGCTGATCAATGCCATCTTCGGCAAACAGGTCGCCGAGGTCGGTCACGAAAAGGCGACGACCCAGCGCGGTAAATGGTGGTCCTACAGCGCCGATCTGGGGACGATGGAGATGCTCGATACCCGGGGCATCCAGGAGGGATCGGTGCCGGAGGGGGCGGACGAGTCGCTGACGCCCGTCGAGAGCATTGCCGCTGCCCTCGAGGAAAAGGCGCCGGATGCCGTGTTATTTATCATCAAGGCCAAGGAGGTCGACGCCGCCATCGACGGCGACCTGGATGCCCTGGTCGAGACCTGCAAGAAGATTCGAAGCCTCCACGACTATCGAGTCCCCGTGGTCGCCGTCGCCACCCACTGCGACGAGCTGGAGCCCAAAAATACCCGGCTCCACGCCCCGGAGGGCGAGCGCGACGACGATCTCGACGAGAAGCGACGCCGCGTCGAGCGCATCGAGCGACAGCTCGAGCGCAAGATCCGAAGCCGCGACGAGCTCCGCGATCAATTCGTCGCC
>CAYUPT010000084.1:0-10778 GCA_964446725.1 uncultured Bradymonadales bacterium
CTCGAGTCCGTCGAGTGCGTCGTGTTCGCCGACTGTGCGGTGTTTGAAGTAGACCCGTCGAGCAATGGCCGGATACAAGATATCGTTGACGAGACTGCTTTTGCCGGCGCCGGAGACACCGGTGACGCAGACGAAGGCCTCCGACGGGATGTGCACGTCGATGTCTTTGAGATTGTTGTGGCGCGCCCCCTTGACGGTGACGCCCGGCTTTGGCTCCCGGCGCTCATCGGGCCACTGCAGCCACTTTCGGCCCGCCAGATATTCACCGGTCACGCTCTCGTCGGCCCGGGTGATCATTTCCCGGGAACCCATGGCCACAATCTCTCCGCCCTCGCGGCCGGCGCCGGGTCCGAAATCGACGAGCAGATCGGCGCGCTCCATCGTCTCCCGGTCGTGTTCGACGACGACCACCGAATTGCCCTCGTCTCGAAGCTCTTCCAGTGTCGACAACAGCCGATTGTGGTCTCGCTGGTGCAGTCCGATGCTCGGCTCATCGAGAATATAGAGCACCCCGGAGAGCTCGCTTCCCAGTTGGCTTGCCAGCCGGATGCGCTGTGCCTCTCCACCGGAGAGACTGGACGCCGTCCGGTTCAATGTCAGATAGCCGAGGCCAACCTCGACCAAAAATCGCAGTCTCCGGCGAAGTTCAGCGATCAACTCCTCGGCGATCACGATCTCCCGACCCTCCAACTCGATGTCGCCAAACGTCTGGCGGGCATCGATGACGTCCATGGCGTTGAGTTCGGCCATCGACGTATCCCGAAAGTGCACCGCCCGACTCTCGGGCCGAAGTCTCATCCCATTGCACTCCGGACAGGGCGACTGCCCCATAAATTCGCCGAAGAAGTCGCGAGCGCCTTTTGTCGACGCACCGTCGTGTTTGTCGGCCACAAAGGGGACCACGCCGCCAAACCCCTTGTATCCCTTCTTGGGATTATCCGGACCGTGCATCAAAAATCGCCGGTCCTCGCGACTCAATTCCTCGAAGGGAGTATCGAGATCGATGGACCCCGCCTTTTCGGAGGTCAACAACTTCTTCCAGAGCCCCGAGACCTCGTCGCGCCACTGAAATTTACTGCGCTTTGAGCCCGGTTCGTGGCCGATCGCTTCGATGGCCCCTTCGCGCACGGTCTTCGTGGAATCGACGACCATCAAACTGGGCTCGACCTGCGGCGTCTTACCGATCCCCTCGCAGCGATTACACATGCCCAACGGGCTGTTGAACGAAAAACTCTGGTGCGTCAACTCCGGAAACGAGATCCCGCAGTCCGGACAGGAGCGATCGACATTGAACAACTTCTCGCGCCAGTCGACGTCTTCGCCCGGCGGTGTCACGGCCAGCATCTTCCCGTCGGCGACCTCCAGCGCCTGCGTGACACTGTCGCGAAGTCGCTTCGTGATGCCCTCTCGCGCAATCAGCCGATCGACGACGACATCGATATTGTGCTTGGTGTGTAGATCGAGCATTTCGACGTCGTCCAATTCCCGGATCTCGCCGTCGATACGGGCCCGCACAAAGCCCTTTTTGCGCAAGTCATCAAAGAGTTCGCGATACTCTCCCTTGCGGTTTCGGACCAGCGGCCCCATCAGCATGAATTTTGTCTTTTCCGGAAGTGATGCCAGCTGCTCGACGATGGCATCCTCCGTCGTCGCCTCCACCTCCGTGCCGCATTCGTGGCAATGCTGGGTGCCCAGACGAGCCCACAGCACTCGAAGATGGTCGTGAATCTCGGTGATCGTCCCCACCGTACTTCGCGGATTGGAGCCCGTCGTCTTCTGCTCGATGGAAATCGTCGGACTCAGTCCCGTGATCTGGTCGAATTCCGGTTTCTCCACCTGGCCCAGGAATTGACGGGCATACGTCGACAGGCTCTCCACGTAGCGACGCCGGCCCTCGGCATACAGCGTATCGAAGGCCATCGACGACTTTCCCGAGCCGCTGACGCCGGTAAAGACCACCAGCTTCTGTTTGGGAAGGGTGATGTCCAGATTGCGCAGGTTGTGCTGGCGCGCGCCGGTGACCACGATTTCATCGCGGCGCCGACCGGCCAGCGGCAAAGACTCCCGTCGATTTCGTTTCTCTTTCGCCGACTGCTCCATGGCGAGTACTTCCAGATTGTAAAAAACTGCTGACGTCGGTGCCGCTACGTTGTACGACGGCGCGACAGTGGTGATTATTCCTCGTCGTCTTCCTGCTCGTCGTCCTCTTGTTCGGCGTCCTCCCCTTCATCGCCGCCGTCCGGCCCCTGAGCTGCCGTGCGCGAACCACTGAAGTTGATATCGCCGAATTGCCCGGAGATGACGAAGCCATACCAATTGCCCTCGGCACTCTCGTATAAGCCTTCGCGGAAATCGCTCATTGTCAAAATCCGATCGAGTCCGTGCTCACTGACGTACTCCTGGTTGAGCTGCAGTCTCATCTCTACCCGGGGCTGGCCTCCGCGCGGCGTCAACTCGATATCGCCCCAGACTTCGGCCTGAATATCACGGCCCCGAATTTCGAATCGCTCAAAGTCGATCCGCGCTCCCTGCTCGGTCTCCTCGATATCGAGTAGCACGTCGACATTGCCAAAACTGGTCGTCGGCAAATCGAGTTCCGTCAAAAAGGGAATGGCGTCCATCTCCAGCGTCGTCGCTCCCAGCGTCACCTGCTCACCGGTCAATTCGACGCGGCCGCCGCTGACGAGTCCGGTGGAGGCGTCAATCGCCAATTCCACGTCGCCGTCCAGCGCTCCCAGAAGTCGCACACCCAGAAGGGAGTCCAGAAATGTCGATTCCTGCAAATCGAGATTATTAAATGAAAACTCGATATTCTGGTCGTTGCCACTTTGCACGAATTGCCCGCGGACCACGCCTCCACCGACATCGGCCCGGAAGGTCGCTGCCGGCCCTTGATTGAGCAGACTTCGCAGCGGAGAAAACCGGGCCGCCAACTGCTCGAGGCGCACCGTCAATCCGCCGCCGATCTGGTCCGGCATTTCACCGTCCGCCAGCGATGGATTGCCCGGCTCCACCCGCTCCTCGAGATTGACGCCCTTCATCTGCACGCCGGTCAGACGCCAGAACCCCATATCCGAAATCGAGACCTCATATTCGTGATCGAGAAGGAGCTCGGCCTGATTGGCCGTAATCTCCTTGATCCGATGGTCGGGAAACGTCCAGAACAAAAACAGGGCGAACGACAACAGACCAAACCCAAGATAGGCGACGACTCGGAAGAATTTCTTCTCCCACCATTCACGTACTAATTCCTGCATTAACTCTCCTCTTCGTCGCCATACTCAAAGGTCGAAACGATCAACAACGCCCGAATCTCACCGACATCTCCGACGGAGTGGACGTCGATGCGTTTGATGATGATCGGCTCTCGACTCTCCTCGATCCGGTGGAGCAATTCGACAAAGCGCTCCATTTCGGCTCCCCGGATATCGGCCGTCAACTGGCGTTCGACGACAATCGGGCCCTCGTCGTCTCCCGCTGTATCGGAGCCCAGGGGATGCTCGTCGGTGTCGTAACTCGAGACTGATACATCGACGGCCGACGCATGCTGCGCCACATAGCTCGTCAGCTGCACCGGGTTGTCTCGAAGCACCTCTTCGGTGAAGAGATCGGCCTTCGACAGTGAATCGGCATCATCGGTATCGGCCGTCGCCTCGTCCTGGATATAAGCCGCTCCCCCGTCGGCCATCAAATCCAATGCCGAGCGATATCGCGACGTCTCCTCCTCCAATTCGACGACCGATTGCTGCGCCAAAAACACCATCACTCCCAGTGCCAGCACGGCAAATACGCCGAGCATCACCTTCAGGAGCATCTGCTCGCGGTCGGTCAGATTGTCGAACTGCTCCTTGAGCTTGCTGACCGGACTCTGTTGTCCGTCTGTTGTCATGGAACTCTCCAGTCTGGTTTCTTCGATCCTGGCTGACATCTACTCACGAACAGTCGGTGGCGACCCGAAATTCAAATTCGACGCCATCGTCGATCGGTTGATTCCGCTCTACATCCACGCGCTCACTAAACTCAAATTCTTTGATGGCGTCGACCATCTCTTCGACGCGCTGCCCGCTGTCGGTGACTCCCGCCAGGATCACCAACTGGCGTTCCGTATCGATCTCCAACCGATCGAGCTGGACTGAAGAACCACCGACGACCTCATCCAATATGCGCCTCTGGACGACATGGACCCGCGGTAACAGCCTCCGCTCAATCGGCCTGTATTCGTGAAACGCGTCTTCTTCCAACTCTTCAAATGTCGACACCGAAATATGCGCTTCATAGCCATCATCGACACGCCGCAAATCGATGCGACGCAACGAAATCGGCTCCGATCGCTGGTCCAAGTGGTCGGTAAAATTCGACAATGTATCGACGTCCGCGGGATCGGTGGTCGCCGTAACCCGGTGTTCCAGTTGCGGTCGCTCCACCCCATTATCGACGGTGTGTTCATCGCCTTCATAGGCCCTGACGTCAATGTCGAAATCCTGGACTGCCATGGCGACCAGCGACACCAACTGGATATCTTCTCCGTTGTACTCTTCGCTGCCATCACCGACTCCGGACTGCAGCTCCTCCAGTAATTCTGCGTCTTCATCGACCAGGGCCCCCAACAACTTCAAGTAATACGATTGTTGCTCGCCGCATGCGGCGTGCGCCAGGCCACCTCCGGACCCGGGTCCTGCCAGTGCGAAGGCCCCCGCAACAAGCGCCACCGCAACCTTCCACAAAACCGGTATCCCCTGGTGTGAGCGATGTAATTGCTGTCGACGTCTCATATCAGGCACACCCGCTGGCGATCTGCAGTTCAAACTGAACTTCGTCGTCACCCTCGACATTGACCTGTTCTTTCGACACATCGGTCAGGCATTCCAAATTTTCGATATCTCCGGCGAGCCGATCGACGGACTGTGGGCTGTCGGTGCGCCCGACCATCTGGATGAGGCTGCGGTCGTTATCGACCTCCAGGCGCTCTAATTCGAGCTGAATATCGTCGGAGATCTCGTCGACGACGGTGACCATCAATTCGTAGGCACTCATTCGCGGAATAAAGTTCCGCGTACTGGCCCCCTCGCCCTCCAGACGGGCCTCGACTTCCGGCGGTTCAGTCACCGATTCGCCAAATAATTCGCTGCTCTCTTCGGCGACCGCCTGCTGCATGGCCGCAAGTTGGGTGCGCTGATCGTAGTGCTGCATCATCAACACCCCGGCCAGAAGCACGACCAATACCGCCGCAATCGCCCCCAGCCGCACTAGCTGCGTGTGCAGGTAACTCGACTTGCCGCGATAGACAAATTCGTCCTGGCGAAAGTCGACCAGACTCCTGTCGGCATCCTCGGCGACCACTTCCAGCGCCGTACTCAATCCCAGCGTCGCTTCCGGCTGCCGCCCGCGACTTTCGGCATCGACGACCCACGAGATACCGTGGTCGAGTTCCATGCGCTGCACATCGACATCGAATTCGCCGCGCAAAAAGTCGTCGAGTCCCTCGAGCCGACTGGTGCCACCGCAAATGTAGATTTCCTCGACGGCGACCCGGTATTTTGCGTAGGCCGACTGAAAGGTCCGCCTCAAGTCGCGGACAATCGGCCGAAGCGACTCCTCGATGGTGCCCTGCACTTTGCGAACCCGGCGGTCGCCGCCGACAGCTGCCGAACCGACGACTCCCTCCTGGTGCTTGAGTTGACGTGCTTCCTGTTCCGAAATCTGGAAATTCTCGGCCAGCGCGGAGGTAATAGAGGCCCCGCCGCTTCTCGTCGTGTGGGCCACCACCGGCTTGCCCTCGGACATGATTAGCAGCCGGGTGTACCGATGACCGATGTCGATGATGCCGAAGTCTTCGACTCCCGGAGACGCCGCCCGTTCACCGGCCCGCCGCAGCATCAACTCCGGAACCCCTACGACCGCCGGGTCGACGCCCGCCGTCTGAGACTGCTCGAGAAATTCGCGCATCCGCTCTCGGCTCACAAATCCCAGCAGCGCCTCGAATTCGCCCAGCAGCTTGCGCGGCACGACCACGAAATCGTAGACGATGTCATCGACGGGCATCGGCAACTCATCCATCAGCACGTGCGGAAGAATCTCCGCCACGTCCTCCTGGCGCTCAAAGGGCACTTCCAGGTGAAGGGTTGCCGATTGATCGCCGGGAAAGGATGTGATGACCCGGTTGACGCCCTCGAAAAATCCCTCGCCCACCAGTCGACGAATTGCCCGCACCCAGTCCGGTCCTGGACCTTCTGCGAAACCATCGCCGCCGGAGTCCTCCCAATTCGACTCCTCGTCAACGGTATTGATCCCCCCGTCGCTCCAGGCGCCGTCGCCATCGCCTTCGGCTTCGTCGGGGTCATCCCAGTCGCCTCCCGAGAATTCGCCGTCGGCCCCGTCGCCCTCGACGCCGTCGTCGCTTTCGGGAAACATCTCGGGCTCATCGGGCTGTGCACCGGCGTCACTGTCCGCTGCATTCCCATCGACCGTCCCGTCCGCCCCCTCGGAGTGGGCTCGTCCATCGATATCGTCGAGCTCAATTTCGCGATAGGCTACGACCTCGACGCCGCGCTGCATCTCGATGGCCACGGCCTTGACGGCCCAGCTGCCTATGTCCAGTCCTACAATTCGGTTCGCCATAATCTCTTTGTTGTGCTGCAGTCGCTGCAATTTCGATCGCGCCGTGCGTTCAACTTACTCCACGCGCCAGTACAGGATGCGCCCTTCCGGACGCTGTTCCCGTGTCTGTTCGAGGAGATCCGTCATCTCTTCGGTCTCCGCGTCCAACTCTTCTTCCGTCATTCCCCGGTCATCAATTCCGCCGATCAATTCCTCTTCATCGGGCAACCGCCGCACCGTCTTATCAAAATCGACAACGGCCTCAATCTGAGTTCGCGAACTCCCGTAGGCCCCGGTGGATTGAATCCGGAAGACCCGCGGGGTGCGTGTGGTCACCGAGCGCATCAATCCCGATCGACTAAACTCCACCGACCAGGTCGGAAATGTCGGGTTGATCGGATCGACGGCCATCTGCGGATTCTGCGCGACCATCTCCTGGTACGCCGGGGAGTGGCGCAGAAATTGAGCCATCAACTGTGGATTCTCTCGAAGATCGCCGATGTACTCCGGCAGTTGACTGACGCTTAAAAACGCCACCGGTTGGCCCATTCTCGCCGACGGCAATAGCTTGCTTTCGGCGGTCCCCACATAGGCCAGCATCACCGACAGCGGATCGTCAAAAAACTCGCGGATGCCCTCAATCGCCATGGCAAACATCATCACCTGTTGCGAAATTTCGGGGGCCTCCGAACAGGGATTCTGGTCGTCGGCGACAACCCCGTCCTCCAGTTCAAGGTTCTGGCACAACACGGAGTAAAAAACCGGGGCCTGGGCTACATTCAGATTCGGCCGGCCCACGTCGTAAACCGTAAATGAGTCGGCAAAGGCATCCATAAACGGCTCGGTCACACCGTGGACCCGGTATAACTCGTCGACGTGGGTCAGCCGCGTATTTCGGGGCTCGATGTCGTTATCCGTATCGCGCTGATAGGGCCGTTCTTCGTCGCCACCGACACTCTCGATGGTGCAGTTGTCGCCCAGTGTCGTCGCCTGCTGATTGAAATCGATAAAGTCGATGATATTTGCCAGCACCGTCGCTCGGTCGAGCGTCGTTCCGTAGTCGTCTTGCTGATCGAATATCGGGTCGTAGGTCTCATCGAGGATCATCGAACACAGCTCGGTCAGATCCGTGTCGTCGACCTCGTCCTGGGCAAATTTATTGAGATTGATGCGCCCCTCTTCGGGGTCGACATCGACCTCGAATTGCCCGGTAAATTCTCCGAATCCACCGACCCCCATGCCCTGCAGATCCACATTGGCCAGCGGAATCTCGACGGCCCCCGAGTTGAAGGGACCCATCAACAGGTCGACGTACTGATAGATCTGAAAATTGCTGCGCCGCATCGCCCGGCCGATCATTTGGCCCATCTCGTCTTCTGTGTCCCGCGACTCCTCCTGGAGCGCGTACTGAAAACTGAGCAAAAGCCGCGACAGATTGACGCCGCTTTTGGCCAGATAATAGCTCTTGAGATTGTCGCGCTCATTGGTCGCCATCGCCGTGTTGACCCGCGACGAATACGCAAATTCGACGACCGCCGCCGACAGGATCACGATCGTCACCAGCGCCAGAATCAATGCCACCCCTCGCGGCCGGTCATCGACCGGTGTCTTCACCGGCCGGTCCAGGCGCCGCAACAGGCGGTGGGTCCATTTTCCAAGTCGCAATAACATAATTCAGTACTCCAGTAGCTCGGGCATCCCCAGCGTCGTCTGGGTCACGAAGGTCTCGGCATCACTTCGTGCCGTCTGCGGCGGGAGTGTCAGCTCGATGCGAATCCGCGTCGGTAGCCGACCGGAGTGCTCATTGCTCGTCGTATCCCATTCACTGACCCAGCGCCCCTGAGCGAGCTCTTCCTGGGTTCCAAGCTCCGGCTCTCCGGGATCCCAGAACTCGAAATTGAGCTCCTCCACTTCCGGGATCATCGTGTGGATATGCCCGCCGCGCGTCAGGTCGTCATCGAAATTCGTCGACGAACGCCTCATCAGTCGGCGCACCGTCTGGCCCTCCTCATTGGTGTAGCGCTCCGTCGAATACCCGATCTGAGCGTGCTGACTGGCCTTTTCGCCCTCCATGGTCCGCACGTGGGCAAAGGAGGTGAAATTGACTTCGTCATCGCGCCCGATCATTCCGTATTGCACCGGTTCGTACAGCCCATCGCCCCACTGTCCGTCTTCATCAAAGGCCATCGGCTCGCCGCGAATCTCCTCGCCACCGTGATCGGGACCGGCGACGTAGGCCATGCTCAGCTCCGTGGCCATTCGATTCATCGCCAGCCGGATCATTCGATATCGATCCTGGCGCTCACTGACGATCTCCTCGGTCTGAAACATCTGGGTCACCGCCGTCCAGGCGATCGCCGACAGCGTCGCCAAAATGGTGATCGCCAGCAATACCTCCACCAGTGTAAACCCCCGGCGGCGGCGCAATGTCATGGGGTTCGGTCCCTGCTTCCCGCTCATCACTGAACCCCCAGGTCGATATTGGACTCGTCGAAATCGCCGTCGAAGTCCTCGGCACCGATGTCGAAATCGTCCTCACTGAACTGATCGGGCATGCCGAACATCTCGAAGTCACCCTCTCGTTCGTCTACGACGTAGTGCGTGATCTCAATGGGTTGCTCGGAGCCTCGAAACTCGAAATACACGCGCAGGATGACGCGACGCACCCGCTCGCCGAGTTGATTGACGAATTCCGGAAGCTGCCCCATCAGCATCGGAAGCATGGCGCTAAACGCCGGATTGCCGCCCAGGGCGCCGCCATCGGCTTCCATACCACCGAAGAGCTGCTCGTTGACCCGGGCCAAAAACTGCTCCTCGGCATCCGGTGGAATCTCGACGGGTTCCACCTCCGCCTCCCAGCGCATATCCGGATAGCCGTGATCGCGGAAATTGCCGGAGTACGTCCGACGGGCATCGCTAAAGCCCTCGTCCATAATCATGTACTCCAGCTCCACCATCTGACTTCGCGCCAAAAGACTGGCCTGGGTCATCTTCGTCGAATACACCGATTGCTGACCGCTGTGCGACATCGTGCCCATCAGCACCGTAAAGGCCGTCGCCAACACCGCCAGCGCCATCAAGACCTCGATCAGCGTAAAGCCCCGCCCCCGCTGTAAACTATGCTTAGAATCGATCATCGCTCTCCACCTCGCCGAAGTCCTCCGGCACCTCTTCGTCGCCGCTAAACGTGCGAATCCGCCCCGTCAATGGTTCGGTTATCAGCGTAAACTTGGCACCCGATGCATCGTCGACCAGCACGATATGGGCCTGCTGCTGCATGCCGTTGGGAAAAAAGTGGACCGCCGCTCGCCCGTCGCGCACCGGGCGCTCGCGGCTCTCCGTCAAAACCTGTTCGAAGCGAATCCCCTCCTCGAGCTGTCGCGGCTCGACCAGACCGTCTTCCGGTCGCTGGTACCCGGTGCGGCGACTGATCCCGAAGGGGTCATCGCCGTCTTCATTGAACATCTGGCTTCGGTCCGCCTCGCGCTCGGCCTCCATCTCACGGGCCTCGTCGGGCAACAGCCCCTCTTCGTAGGCCGCCTGCGCCTCCTCACTGCCGGTATCCATGATGACATCCGATTCCGTGACCTCCGTGAAGTACTCTCCACTGTCGAGATCGATGACCAGCCGGTACTGCCGATTATTCAGCGCCGCCTGGTCGTAGGTGTACTGCGCCGTGGAGCTAAAGCGCATCGCCTCGTCCTTGAGCTTGCCGTGCGTCAGCAGGCTCATCATGTAGATACCGCCGCCGACCAGGCCGGTGACGATAAATAAGACGACCATAATCTCGATAAGCGTCATCCCCCGCGGGACCGTTGCCCACGTGCGCCCGGTTCGAAGCGACCCGGGATGGTTTGGGGATGCATTGTTCATCGAGTTCCTTTCTCGCAGATTCCAGTTTGATCGTCGCCCCTCCCCGGCCTCAGCCGGGAGGGGAAGCCACAACACAGCGCACTGCGCCGCGTCGCCGACTCGCGACGCTGCTGCCAGTCATCGCTCAGTCGGAGTAGACATCTTGATCGGTGCCCTCCACCTCGTCGGGACCGGCGCTAAAGACCTCGAAGTCCGTCCGGTCGTGGACATTGTAGATATAGTCGTTGCCCCAGGGATCCTCGGGAACTTCCTCGGTGATCGGTGCCGGTCCGTCGGTCAACTGCTCCAGATTATCGGGCAGCGTATTT
>CAYUPT010000085.1:0-10742 GCA_964446725.1 uncultured Bradymonadales bacterium
TAGAGTTCGTCGAGTCCGTCGGGCACGGGCCTGTCGAGGCGAATATTGTCGATGAGTCGGGCGTCGCCGATGGTCACGGCCATGGCGACGACGGCACCGTTGTCGCCGATGGGGCTGTCGCGGTCCAGCGGGGCGATGGTGTCGGGGTCGACGCATTCGACGTAGTCGATATCGGTGTCCGGCTGGTCCTCGATGGGCTGTCGGGCGGCGCGCAAAATATCGGCACAACGCGCCGAGGGATCGTCGTCGTAGAGCCGATGGGCGGCCAGTAAGCCCCGGCTCAGGCAGGTCGCCTGGCGGCGCTGATCGCCGTCGAGGTAGCGATTTCGACTGGAGGTCGCCAAACCGTCGTCTTCGCGAACGGTGTCGACGCCGACGATGTCGATATCGAAGTGCAGATCCCGGGTCATGCGCCGGATCACGGCCAGTTGCTGGAAATCCTTTCGACCGAAGACGGCGACGTCGGGATCGACGATGTTAAACAGCCGTGCCACCACGTCGGTGACGCCCTGGAAGTGACTGGGGCGACTGGCGCCGCAGAGGGCGTCGGTCAATTCGTCGACGGTGACTCGAGTGTTGTCGCCGGGCGGATAGATGTCGTCGGCCGACGGGGTAAAGAGAATATCACAGCCGACATCGCGGCATTTGGCGGCATCACCGTCGGCGTCGCGGGGATAGTCGTCGAGGTCTTCATCGGGGCCAAATTGAGTGGGGTTGACGAAGACGCTGACAATGAGGTGGTCGCAGCGCTCGAGACCTTCGCGCATCAACGCCAGGTGGCCCTGGTGCAAAAAGCCCAACGTGGGGACAAAGGCCACCGTTCCCTCCAGACGGCTGCGCCGCGCTCGTAGATCGGTGATCGAATCAACGTGGTTCACAGCAGACCTCAGTAGGCGTGGTCATCGTCGGGAAAGGCGCGCGATCGCACCTCGTCGCCGTAGTCATCGAGGGCGTCGACGATCGTCGACTCCAGCTCGGCGAAGTGCTTGACGAAGCGCGGTTGGAAGTCGGTATTCATGCCCAGGAGATCCTGGAGGACCAGGACCTGGCCGCTGGTCTGATTGCCGGCGCCGATGCCGATGGTCGGAATCGACAATTCTTCGGTGACCTGGCGGGCCAGGTCGGCGGGGACCATCTCCAGAACGAGCATGTAGATGCCGGCGTCGGCCAGCGCCCGGGCGTCTTCCAGCAATTCGTCGGCGGCCTCGTCGCCGCGCCCCTGCACGCTGTAGCCGCCGAAGGCGTGGACGGACTGCGGGGTCAATCCCAGATGGCCGACCACCGGAATCCCGGCATCGGTCATGCGATCGACCATGGGAGCGATGGACCGTCCGCCCTCCAATTTGACGGCCTGGGCACGGCCCTCTTTGAGAAGGCGTCCGGCGTTTCGGAGCCCGTCTTCGTCGCTGGCCTGATAACTCATAAACGGCAGGTCGGCGACGATGTGCGTTGTCTGCGTCCCGCGCACGACCGCCCGGGTATGATAGATGATGTCGTCGACCTCGACGGGGACGGTGGTATCCTGGCCCTGAATGACATTGCCGAGGCTGTCGCCGACGAGAATAATGTCCAGATCGGCCTGTTCGACCAGTCTCGCAAAAGTGTAGTCGTAGCAGGTGACCATCGTAATCGGTGTATCGTTGGCGTACCGCTGATGGATGGTCCGAATCGTATTGCGACTGCTCATGGAGCCTCTGATGTCATGGAGGGTTGCGATCTTTGCGTCCGTAAGGCGGCGGCCATCGTATTGCAGGGGGAGGCAGTCGGTCAATGTTGAGTCGAGCGCCGGCGGCCGGGGCCGGCCTCCGTCGAGTACGGCGGAAGTACATCTGGCGTTAGAGGTTGTACAAAAAATGTATTGGAAGGGTTGTCCGGAAGGCGGGGGCGAAACAGGGCGCGCGGTTGAATTACCACGTATTCATTGCCGATGCGGACTGTCGTCCACGCCATGGCACAGCCATTGCTCCATATCGAGGCGACCGCGGGATGCGGTCCGATAATTTCACTCGATGATGGAGCCGATATGAATCGCGCAGTGATCGCTGGTGTACAGGCCGTGGTGGTCGTCGTTGGAATGCTGATTGCTCCGTCGGTGCTGGCCGAAGAGGCCGACGACGATCCAGAGGATATTCCTCAGGGATACTCCGTCGACGAGCGGGGCCAGCCATTTCAGACGAGCTTTGATCTGCAGCGCCGATTTTATCTCGGCATTTACGGCGTGGGGCGGCTGGAGCCGCCGGATCGCTTCGGGCCTCCCGGGCGCTCGCTGGCCGTCGACATCGGTGGAATCCACGACAGCTACGTCGATGGCACCTCGCCCGGCGCCGATCCGTCGATGTTCAAGGAATCGGTCTCCGGCGATACCGACCCTGTCGACGGGGAGCGCCATCGACACCGTTTCTTGCAGGGGCGATTGATGCTCGAGCCCCTCCAGATCGATGCCCGGCTATACGAATACGACTACAGCCGGAGGACTCCCGGTGCCCCGATCTGGATTTCGACCTTTATCGGCGAGCCCCGGCGCTTCGACATCCCCATCGAATTGGGATTCGGTTATTCGGTGGGTCGGTTGCATTATCGGCGCATCGACGGCGGCGATCTGGCGCTGATTGATGTCGCTGAAGTGCGGGCGAATTGGGAGCTGTATCAGAGTGAGGATCTCGAAGATTACGTCGTCATATCGACGGCCGTCGGAGGCGGGACACGGCTGTGGGATGGCGGCGACGGAGCCGCTCCCTACGGATTTCCACGACTCGGCATTCGGGCCGGATGGACGCCCGGCGGCGCCGGGCTGTGGCGGCTGGGACTGGAGGGCGATGTGACCTGGGCCTTCGAGCCCGAAGATGCCACCTGGTGGCATCGGGCGTCGGCCCGTGCGTCGGCAGAGGCGATTGTGATGGCCATCAATGACCAGCCAATCTCGGCGTACCTCCAGCCGGAAGTCAGCTCCAGTCAAATCGGCTTTGCCGGAATCGACGAATTTGACCTGCGGGTCACGGCCGGAATTCGGTTGAGCCTCTTTGTGCCGACGCGACCGCAGCCCCTGGAGTCGCCTCAATGACCTCTCGACGCGCAACAATACGGGGGCTCGTGGCAATCGCTGTGATGGCGGGACTGCTCGCTGGGATGCCCGACGCCGTCGGGGCCGACGGTGGCGATGAGGCCGACGTCGATGAGCGATTTATCGAAGATGATCGAGGTCGACCAATACGCGTGGCGTTTCCGCGATACGACCGTATGACCGTCGATGGACGACTGACAGGCACCTCGGAATCCGGCGTTATGCCCGGGGTTCGAGCCTCCATCGACCACAGTTTCCAGCGCAACTTCGAGGACGACGAGATCTGGTGGCAGTTTCGCCACTCCTGGCTCGGCATTGGGATCTGGTTCGGGGCCCGAGGGCCGGCCTTTGGCGGCCCGTTGCTCGAGGGTTCCTATCTGCGCCACGACACCCAATCGTATGCCGTCATCCCCGGTGCGCAGTGGCGGGTGCCGGCGCCCTTTGATATCGCCCTGGAGTGGACGGCCCTGGACATCGACTTCGAACTGTCTGAGCCGGGGGCGATATCGGTGGAGGTCGTCGATGTGGCGGTGATGCTCGATATTCTTCGCGATGCTTCGTTTCGCCACCGTCTGGCGGTGGGACCGGTCATCCATTACGGGGTCGAACGCCGGGACCGCGGCGACGCCGGAGCCTGGCACCACCATCTGGTGCCGGTGACTGCGGGGCGTATTCTTTATCGCTGGGAGCGCGCCGATGGACGACTGGCTACCGGCGCCGATCTTCGATGCGGCGCCCAGGCTCGGATCGCCGATGCCCAGGCCGGCGTCGAGTGGCGGCGCCGATGCCGGGCGACGGCCACCGGGGAGTGGATGGTGGCCGCCGTCAACGACCGGCCGATCAGCCTCGTCGGCCAGGGGTCCGTCGGCGATATTTCGCCGGATATCGGGCGCGATGCTTCGCCGGGATGGACTGTGAGCGCCGGGTTACGGATAAGCCTCTTCGGCGAATGAGACTGTGCGACCGTGGCTGTACATCAGTTGTAAAGAGCCGATACACTCGATGTATGAGCGAGTACACACTGTCATCGGAGGATCGGGAGTTTTTCGGGCTGGTGGCCCGGGCGGCCTTTGCCAGCCCCTTTAGCGAGGAGCGCCATCGCCTCGATTTGCGCATCGGCCAGACGGCGCCCGATGTGGACCGAAAAGAGGCCGCCGACGCCTCTGTGGCGCGGGTGCGACGGCGTCTCGACGAGCTGAAATCCCGAGACCTTCGGGACTACTCGTCCGGCGATCGCCGCCCGCTGGAGCGGGCGATATTATTCGACGTATTTCACGACTTCAGCCCCCAGATGGACCGACTCGTCGAGCGCCAACTGGAGGCCGGAGACGAGCCCGTCGACGTTCCGTTTGCCCGCCAGATGCTGAGCCGAATGACCGATTTCGGCATTCCGGTGGCCGTCGCCGGCCGGCGACTGAGTCTGCTGTATCAGCTGCGGCGCGCCTACTATTTTCTCGATCAGTGGCTCGTCGGCGAAGCCCGGTGTATGCGACGGCTCCGAAAGAGGCTGTGGGCCAATATCTTTACCGACGATCTCCTGTTGTACGACGAGCATCTGTGGGACCAGATGGAGGATTTTTCGACGTTTCTCGTCGGTCCGACGGGCACCGGTACGGGGACGGCGGCCGCCGCGCTGGGCTATTCGGGGTGGCTGGACTTCGATGCGCAACAGGGACGATTTGAGCGCAGTTTTACGCAGAGCTTTTTGCCGATCAATTTATCGGAATTTTCGAGTTCGCTGATTGAATCGGAGCTATTTGGTCACCGCAAGGGGGCGTTTACGGGCGCCATCGAGGACTACTCCGGAGTCTTCGGTCGCTGCCACCGCCGGGGCGTGACATTTCTCGATGAACTGGGCGAGGTGGGGCTCAACATCCAGGTCAAGTTGTTGCGGGTGCTCGAAGATCGGCGGTTTACACCGGTGGGCGGTCATCGCTCCCGTCGCTTTGATGGACGGGTCGTGGCGGCGACGAATCAGCCGGTTCACAAGCTGCGCGAACAGGAGCGATTTCGCGACGATCTGTACTACCGGCTGTGCTCCGATATCGTCGAGTTACCGTCGCTGCGCCTGCGCATCGACCAGGACCCCGATGAATTGCGGCGTCTGGTCGAATACATCGTCGACTCCCGGTTCGGCGGTTTGGAGCGCATTGTACAGCGGGTACTGCGGGTGGTCGACGAAGAGCTGCCCGATGACTACCGCTGGCCGGGCAATGTACGAGAACTCGAACAATGCGTGCGTCGAGTGGTCATGACCGGGAGTTACGGCGGGGATGAGCGCCGACAAGACGGTCCATCGGAGGGCGACCCCGTCGAGGAGCTGGCGGCCGCCATGGATGCCGAACGCCTGGAGGCCCGGGAGTTGACCGCGAAGTATTGTCAGTTGCTGTACGAGCGCCATCAGAATTATCGGGAAGTGGGCCGGCGCCTCGATCTGGATCGGCGCACGGTCAAGCGCTACGTCACCGGGTCCTGACCGCCCAGTTGCGGAGAGGGCAAATACGACCGCAAACAGGCGAAGGGGAAAGGAGGGTCAAGAGCGGGGGAGCTGATGTTCGGGGAGTTGTCGACGTGAACATGGCGTGGGCCCGGAAGACCCCATCGACTGCTCGTTGAACTGCACTCGCAGCCACTTCCCCGCTTCGGGGAAGTGCGTCCTCCTGCGGTGGATATCGCTCCACTACAGCCACTGCCGGGCCCAGATGCCAAAGCGGGTGGTGTAGCCGACGAGTCCATGGCGGATCTGGAGATTGTCGTCGATGATGTAAATGGTGGGGAAGGTGTCGACTTCAAAGGCGTTGGCCACCGCATCGGTTCCCAGATAGACGGGAAAGTCGATGTCGTTGTCGTCGACGTAGTCCTCGATCTGCTGTGGGTTTTGGTATTGCAGGGCGACGCTGATGACGTCCAGATCATCGCCGGAGTTTTCATGGAGGGAGGAAATGGCGCCGGCCTGGACATCACAGACGCCACACCAGGTCGCCCAGAAGTAGACGACGGTGCGCCGGGCCTCCAATTCGTCGATATCGAGCGTTGTGCCGTCGAGGGCTTCCAGTTGCACCGGCGGAAGGGGGTCGTCGCTATCGAGGAGATCCCGCGACTGGAAGGCACTGATGGCCAGGACGACGGCGATGACGATGGCGATATCGATGGCCCAGCGCGTCGAGCGTCGGGCGCGAAGACGGCTCCACAGTGATGGACTGGTGTCGGAGCTTCGTTCGTCATCGGAGTGGGGTTCGGCATCGGACATCGAGTACCTCGACTGAGAAGTTGGGCATGTCATCGGGGGCGTCGGTCATTCAACACGGGCCATCTATATAGGGATTGGCGCCGGGCGTCATTTATTCCGCTCCCCTGGAAGCCGTCGGGTCGGGGCCGGCAGCCACGGCGTCGGCGACGCCGGCCACAGTCTTGCGCACCGCCGCTGAGATTGCCAACGCCACAATCTCCTTGACTGAAGTGGTGCGGTGTCAATACTGTATGACCGAAGACGTTGTTTTGGTCAAAAAGTCATCAGACGAACGTGGTACAGGTCACCAATGAGCGATTCGACCCCAGAGAACGACCGCCGGCGCCAGCGCATACTCGATGCCGCCCAGCAGTTGATTGTGCGCTTTGGCTACGACAAGACGGCGGTCCGCGAGATCGCGGAGTCGGCAGGCGTCAGCAAGGGGACGATCTATCTGCACTTCGACAGTAAACGCCAGCTCTTTGAGGCGCTGTTGGTGCGCGAGATGATTCGCTTTGGCGACCGATGGCTGGAGTGCGTGGAAGCCGATTCGCAGGGCGGGACGATGGGCAGCCTATTTCGCAATATCCTGGAGGCCCAAAAGGGCAGTTCGCTGATGGAGGCGATCTACCGGCAGGATTCCCGAATTCTTGGGACCTACCTGCGCAGCGACGGCCACCTGCTGGAGCAGATGTACGAGGAGTCACTGCACACGGCATTTATCGAGGCCATGCAGGAGGCGGGCACCATTCGAGCCGAATTCGATGCCGATGTGCTCGCTCACGTACTGGATATTATCGACTACGGCTTTGCCAGCATTGGTGACGTCAAGAAGAGTGCTCAGATGCCGCCGCCGGAGGAGACCATCGCCATGATCGGCGACCTTATCGATCGGGCGCTGACCCCGGAAGACGGCGGCGATCGGGAGGCCGGCAAAGAGGCGGTTCGAAGACTCACGGATTCGTATCGCCAGGTGCTTCGACAAAAATTTCCGGATCTATGAGCGCCCGTCATCGACAGCATAACCCCGCGTTGCAGAGGCGTCGAACCCGATATTTGGACCCCGCACAACGACAGCCCTACAGGAGGTACACATGAAGACAGTGAGCAGAGTTGGCATTGCAATACTGGTGGTCGCCGGCGTCGTTTCGCTCTCGGCGGTCGCTGCGGCACAGGACGACTCGGAGCTTCCCTCCGTCCAGGACGTCGAGGCCCACCTCGATGATCTGTATCGATCCGATAGTTCCCGGGCGGAGATGACGATGACCATCGAGACCGATCGGCGCTCACGCCAGCTCGAGATGGAGTCCTGGACACAGGGCGAGGACAATGCGGTATTCGTCATCCGCGCTCCGGCGCGAGAGGCGGGCACGGCGACGCTTCGCACCGGCGACGGCCTGTGGAATTACGCCCCGCGCGCCGACCGGTTGGTTCGAATTCCGACGGGCATGCTCTCCGATGACTGGATGGGCAGTCACCTGACCAACGACGACCTGGTTCGCGAGACGGGCTACGGCGACGACTACGACGTCGAATTATCCTGGGATGAGCGCGACGGCGAGCGCGTACTGCTGGCGACGATGACTCCCCAAGAAGGCGCACCGGTGGTCTACACGCGCATCGAATACGTGCTCGATGCCGACGATTGGACACCGCGTCAGGCCGTATTTTTCGAGAACGACGACGAGATTCGGACCATGACGTTCTCCGATGTGCGACAGGTCGATGATCGGCAGGTGCCGCATACCATGGAGGTCCGGCCCGCCGACAAGCCCGGAGAATACACCCGGCTGGAGTATCAACAGCTGGAATTCGACGTCGATATCGATGAGTCGATTTTTTCGCGCCGCGGACTGCGTCGGTTGGCCCGCTAATACGGCGACGATACAGGGCAGGGATTAGGTGATGATGACACTTCGTCTGGCGATCCGAAATTTGTTGCGCAACCGGTGGCGCTCCGGACTGGCGATCGGAGGCATTGCGGTGGCGACGGCGATGCTGGTGTGGAACCTGGGCTTTATCGATGGCTTTTTCGACATGATGGTCCGGGGCAGCACCGATGTCGAGATCGGTCATGTCCAGGTCCAGGATCGGGAGTACGCAGAGCGGCCGGCGACCATCGACTATATGGAGTGGAATGAGGAATTGCGCCAGACCCTGGAGACCACCGCCGGCGTCGAGGCCGTGACGCCCCGGGTCCGACTCTTCGGTCTGGTCGGTCACGGGGATCGCTCTCACGTCGGCCGGATCTACGGCGTCGATCCGGCGACAGAGCCCGACGTAACGGTGGTGGCCGACGGGATCAGCCAGGGGCGATGGCTCGATGAGACGATGCCACAGTCCGGGCCGGCGGAGGTGGTCATTGGCCACGGTCTGGGGCGGACGCTGGACGTCGGCGTCGGCGATGAATTGGTCATCATCGCCGAGGGCGTCGACGGCAGTATGGGCGACGGATTGCTGGAGGTCGTCGGCATTCTGGAGACCGGCAATAGTCGCATCGATCGACAGGCCGCCATGTTGCACCTCGACGAGGCGCAATTTATTGCGGCCATGGACGGGGCGGTTCACGAAGCGATTATCTCTATCGACGTTCCCGCTCAGGCGCCACAGCGGGCCTCCGGGCTTCAGCGCCGGCTCGACGAGGGCGGCTACGACCGGCTTGTGGCCCGGCCCTGGCAGGAGGTGGAACCGGGACTGTATCAGATGCTCGTGTACGGCGACTCGGCGAATAATGTCATCTTCGGCATTATCTTCTTTGTGGTCGCCCTGGGCGTACTCAACGCCCTTCGGATGAGCGCCCGGGAGCGCTACCGAGAATTCGGGGTGATGATGGCCGTCGGCCTGTCCCGACTGCGCCTGTTTGCGATGCTGGCGATCGAGGGGCTGATCCTCGGCATTGCGGGCGCCGGCCTCGGCGGGCTGGTCGGTGGGGCCGTCACCTGGTTCCACTCGACGTACGGCCTCGATTTCGGGGCCTTCGTCGAGGGCGATGCCACCTATATGGGGGTCTCATTTTCGGAGCGAATGTATTTCGTGATGACCGCCGAGACGGTGTTCGTTCCGGTGATCGGCCTGATCGTTGTCACCGTGGTCTGCTCGATCTGGCCGGCGATTGCCGCCATCCGCCTCGATCCGCGGGATGCGATTACCGGGCGGACGTGACGGTCGGTAAGGCCTTGATCATTCGTTGTTTGCGCGCCACCAGACAGGAAGCACGATGCTCGGAAAAATTGCCTGGCGAAACCTGTGGAGAAATAAGACCCGGACGGCGATTGTCGTCTCCGCCATTGCGTTTAGCTATGGGTTGATGCTGTTTATGTTCGGCATCGCCGACGACAGCTATCAGGAGATGGGCGATGCCGTCGTCTCCGCCGTCGGAGGTCATATCCTGGTGCACGGCGACGGGTACTGGGATTTTCCGACCGGCGGCCAGGTCGTCGACGACCCGGCCGGGCGCCGCGCCGACATCGAGGATGTCGATGCCGTAGAGGCCGTCTCCGAGCGCGTCTTGGCTTACGGCCTTGTCGGCACGGCCGGGACCAATGAGGGCGCCCAGATTATGGGGGTCCGTCCCGAGGACGAGCAGTCGTTTTACGACGTCGAAGATCGGCTCGAGCGCGGCGCCTTTTTCAGTGGAGAACGGGACCAACCGATCGTGCTGAGTCGAGATCAGGCCGATGATCTGGACGTCGATATCGGCGACCGGGTGGTGGTGACGGCCACCGATCTGGAGGGCGATGTGGCGCGGGGGTTGTTTTTCGTCGACGGCATCACACGGGCGATGGCCGGCCAGGCCGGCGAGGGGCGCGTCTATGTGGAGTATCGGGACCTCCAGGACGTTCTGGGGTACGGCGATGCGGCGACCCAGATCGGGATTCGACTCCAGGACGACCAGATGCGACAGACGGTCGCTAATCGTTTGCGCGACGATTTCCAGGACCTCGATCTGGAAGTGTTGACCTGGGATCAGGCGGTGCCCGAATTTCTGGCGCTCATCGAATTCGATGAGGCGTTCACCTATTTTTACGTCCTGATCATCATGATCATCGTCGCCCTGGGGATCACCAATACATTTTTGATGGCCGTCATGGAGCGGGTCCGCGAGATCGGATTGTTGAGCGCTCTGGGACTGACGCCGCGCCGCATCGGGGTCATGATTTTGGTGGAGACAGCGATTGTGACGGCGCTGGGGATGTTGATCGGGCTGGGGCTGGGCCTGTCCGGTCATTTCTGGATGGCTACCTACGGGCTGGATCTGGGGGCGCTATTCGATCTGGAGATGGAGATGGCCGGGGTGTCATTGGAGATGATGCAGATCCAGTCGCACATCGATCCTCAGCGCTGGATTGTGGGATCGGTGGTGATCTTCGGATTTATCGTCGCCAGTTCGCTGTATCCGGCCTGGCGCGCAACGCAGATGGCGCCATCGGAGGCGATGCGTTTCTACGAGTA
>CAYUPT010000086.1:0-10613 GCA_964446725.1 uncultured Bradymonadales bacterium
AGCGGGTCGAAGGATTTTCGACGGGAACTGCGGTCTAAATCGGCCGGAAATCGCGACGGGAGACTTTTTTGATAGCGTCTGAACCAAAATGAGGCGACATGAGCGACGAACCCAGTGACAAGCGGCGCCGGCGCAGCGAGGAGACGCAGCAGGCGATCACCTATCAACTCGAGCATCTGGTCGAGGAGTTCGACGATATCGAGCTGATGCTACTCGCCGACGACCACGGCCTGATGATCGCCCGTGCCGGCGACGAGGAGGCCTGCGAGATGCTGGCCGTTCAGGCCCGTCCACTCGCCGAGGGCAAATCGCCGGACTCCGAGCTATTGGTGGTTATGCCCGATTTGCGCCGCGAGCAATTGTTGTGCGAGGCGATCAATCTCGACGATATCCCGCTGTATCTGTGCGCCGTCATGGAGCCGACGGCAGAAAACGCAAAGGCCTTCGAACGGGCTCGCACCGGAATCCAGCGCATCTACTACTCGACCAGTGAACTCGCCGGTGATGCACAGTCCGACTCGTAGTGGACACGTCGGTCATCCCTCATCGCGTTGATGCCAGAACTTCAGAATATCTCGCTCTCGCAGTCGGTTGATTCCGGCGTTCCACTCCCGGCGGGGCTGTTGCCGAAGCCAGCGGAGGGTGTCGCGCGCCGATTCTCGAAGCGATCGGTGTTGGAGTCCGGCATCTCGGGCCTTGCTGGAATCGATGGCGTATAAACCGGCTTTGCGGCCGTGGCGCTCCCGATTCCACAGCGGCATTTTGGTGATGGAGTCGAGTTCGACGCGGTGTAACAGCGAGTCCGGAACCCAGGTCAGCGACACATCGGAACCGGCGGCATGGCGACAGGCCTCGAGCATCGACTGGAAGGAGCGGGTTGGTCCAGTGGCGTTGTAAATGCCGAGTCGCCGGGCTTCGATGCTATCGACGAGCCACTGGGCCAGGTCGCGGACGTCGATAAGTTGGATATCCGCCGTCGGCGACCCCGGGGCCAGCACCTCGCCTCCGTCGGCGACGCGGTCGACCCAGTAGCTGAAGCGATCCGTCGGGTCGTGAGGACCGCAAATAACCCCGGGTCGCACGATGAGACTGCGGTGGTCGTAGACGCCGGTGACCACGGCCTCACATTCCGTTTTCAGGGGGCCGTAGGTCGACGCGTTGACCTCCTGGATATCCGGGTCTTCCAGGGTCTTTAGGTAGTCATTTTCGTCGGTGCCCGGCGTCGACAGATCTCGATACACGGAGATCGTCGATACAAAGAGATAGACATCGACGCGCTCTCGGAGGTGTCTCGCCGAGCGATCGACGTCTTTCGGGACGTAGCCGCAGGTATCGACGGCGATGTCCCAGTGGTCGTCGAGTTGGTCGAGATCGCGGCGTCGGTCGCCGAAGATCTCACGGGCCTGATCAAAGAGTCTGGGATTGGTCTGACCGCGGTGAAATAGCGTCACGTCGTGGTCGCGCCGAAGGGCGGCGTTCACGAAATGGCGACCCACGAATTGCGTTCCGCCGATGACGAGAATCTTCATAACGGGGTGTGTCCTGCTCGTGGGTCGAGTGATTTCACCGGCGTCCATCGGATCGATAGTGGTCGATAGTGGCCGTGGAATCGGTGAGGCCGGAAGCGAAAACCGAGACTGCGGCGGCAGTGCACCGAGCCGATCGCGGCCTGATCTCGACGGCACTGAACCACGCGAAGGGTGACCCAGTGGTATAGGGTGACCCAGTGGTATCCGGTCTCGCAGTATCGAGTTTTGAATATAAGCGCGAATTCCCCCGCGGGCGAATTAATGGAAGGTGGAATCGGCTCGCCGGGCCCGAACAATGGCCTCATATCACCTTGCGGCGACCGTGACCTGGACCTTCCACACTGGTTCATGCCCCAGCAATGATTTGTACAAGGATGCCTTGTTGAGGACTGTCACCAAAAGCCATCGAGTCTTGACAGTCGATTGGCCCAGTGCTTAATAATCATACCAAGCGTAGGGACATAGAGACCCTTGAACAGAATGACGGCCACCCTCATTAGGGGGCTCGTCGAACTCGACCGCGTTTCTTTTCAGTTTTTTCGGTTAACGGAGTACAAGATGAACTCGTTGTTACGACGCTCAAGTAATTTGGCCCGCCTCGCAGGTATCGGTCTCGTTGCACTGATGTTTGCTGTCGGGTGCGCTGAAGATGGTCAGGACGGTGCCAGCCCCATTCTCGAGAAAGCTGAGGCCGGCGAAGAAGACTGCGACCACGGAGGAACGGTATTTACCACCGGGTACGATGTCGATGGCGATGGTGAAATCGATGATGTCATCGATGAGACGGTCCTGTGTGACGGGGCACCCGGTGCCGACGGCAGCGACGGAGACGCCGGAGAGCAGGGCGCGGCCGGAAGTGACGGCATCGTCGTGACCTCCACGGAAGAACCGGGCGAAAATTGTGAGCACGGCGGAGTTCGAATCGACAGCGGCGTCGACGAAGACGGCGATGGCGAACTCGATGAGGGCGACATCGAGGATACGTCCTATGTCTGCAACCAGCAGTGCTCGACGGGCGAGCCCCTCGATTTCGATATCCACACCGATGAGCTTCCCGACGAATACGTCCAGGGCTTTAGCTACGATGTCGGCGTGACCACCGAAGCCGACTACATCGATATCAACGCCATTAATCCGTCGGCGAGCGTCGACATGGATGTCAGCTACGACAACGACGAACAGGAACTGACCTTCGAACACATCGAGGGCGAAGCGGTGGTCGACCTCTTGTTGGTGGCCAACGACGGCTGTGATTTCACCACCCTGCCGGTGCGACTCGGTCCCTTCGATGAGGGCCTGGCCGATGTGTATATCGCCCACGTCTATCCCGATGCCGGAGAAGTCGACATCGTCGATACCGACGCCGGTGACGACGCGGATCCGATTGCCACCCTCGATACCTTCGATGTCGCCGGTCCCCTTGAGATTCAGTGGGGCCAATACGAATTTGACATCGTCGACGACGAGGGCGATGTCATCGAGACGACTCCCAATATTTCGATCGCGCCCTTTGGCACCGAGTTGATCTACGCCTATTCCGATAACGATGACCTGGCCTTTGGAAATGAAGTGGTCGAGACCTCCGAGATCGGTGAGGACGACTTCCGACTCCGGGCCTTCCATACCGCTGATGGCGCCGGTGAAGTCGACGCCTACGCCGTGGGAGACACCGCCTCGACACTGCTCTTTGATAACGTCAGTTTCGGAGACGTCTCGGCGGCCACTGAATTTCCGGCCGACGAGGACGCCATGGCCGGACTCGATACCACCGATGATGGCGACACCGACGTCGAGTATATGACCTCCGTCGGTGCCTTCTCAGAGGGCGCAAATATTGACGCCCTGTTTGCGCAGGACGGCGATACGACCTGGATGGTCACCATCGACTACGAGTCCAACAGTTTTACGGCCCACGATCCGAACCTGGTGGCCTATCCCTCCAGCCCCTCGGCGACGATCCCACAGAGCGGCGGCGAGGCCACCGACAGCGTCACGGTCGCTGATTGCGCCACCGTCGACAACATCACGATGGATATCGAAGCTGAACACGCCAGCGGATTTTATTCCACCAACTTTACGGTGTATCTCGAGGACCCATCGGGAACCGAGGAGACCCTTTGGAGTGAGGGCGATACGATCGATGGTGATAGCGTCAACATGATTGGAAACTTCAACGACACGATCCCGGCCGACGGCACTGGTGCCGTCGAGATCAGTACCTTCGAGGGAACTGACGGTGACGGGGATTGGACGATTCGAGTCGTCAACGACTCCTGTTGCAGCGACGGCGAGTTGCACTTCTGGCAGCTCAACCTGTCGTGCAGTGACTGATCGCGTGGCGCCAATCGAGGGCCGTCGCCTGATCGTGGCGGCCCTCCCCGGCGGGATAGCATACAAGTAATTGCGGTTGCTCTCCTGGAGTAGCCCCCCCCAACGAATCAAGGAGTTTTTGACCATGAAGTCCCCAATACGAGTCAGTACAATCAGTCGACTCGTGATCATCGGGCTTGCCAGTGCCACCTTCTTTGCCTGTGCAGGTGAAGACGGTCAAGACGGCGCGGCAATTCTCATCGATGAGCGCGAGGCCGATGAAGACGAATGTGAATATGGAGGTTCGGTGGTCGTCACCGGCTTCGATTACAGCGGTAACGGCGAGCTCGACGACGGCGAAATCGAACAGGAATACGTCGTCTGTGACGGCGCCGACGGTGCCGACGGCGATCTCGGTGCCGACGGTGATGACGGTGAAGACGCGAAGGCCTATGTGACCCGAACTGAGACCGTCGAACCCGGAGAGGAATGCAACTTCGGCGGTCAGCGCGTGATGTCCGGTATCGATGAAGACGGCTCCGGCGACTTGTCGGAAGACGAAATCGAGTCCGAGGCAGTGATGTGCAATGAGACCTGCACCGGTGAGATGGCCCTCGATCTCGACTACTCCGAGTTGCCCGGGACCATCTACGACGGATACGAGTATTCCGTTCCATTTGACACCGACGCCAGCGATCTGGCCTTTGCCGCCTACTCGACCGAACAGGCTGCCGGCGGAGATGCGCTCGCCGGTCTTGCCGACGTACCACCGCTATTTGAAGCCAGTTATGACGCCGACGACGGCACGCTGGAATTCAGCGTCGATTACGCCGACGAAGACGGTGCCGAATTCGTGGTGCTCGCCACCGATGGCTGTGAGACCGATGTCGGTATCGTCGAATTTAGTGAAGTTCTGGAAGGGGAAGCCGCGGTTTACGTAGCGCACCTCGGGCCTGGACTCGATGGCTTTGATGTCGAGTGGGCCGACAGTGGTGATTCGCTGGCCAGCGGTGTCGAGGAGTTTGAGGTCTCAGGTCCCCACACCTTCGACTGGGGCGATGACTACGCGTTCGATATCCTCGATGATGAAGGCGATCTTCTCGACTCCACCGGTGACCTCAGCTTTAGCGAGCCCTGGGCGACTCAGACGATCTTCGTCTACGCCGATGACGACGACCCCGTCGTCGGAACCACCCAACCCGATACCGGTCCGCTGGCTTCTGACCAGTCCCGGCTTCAGGTCTTTCACAAAGCCGACGGCATCGATGAGGTCGATGTCGCCACCGTCGACGGCGACGGCGATACCACCATTCACTACGATGACCTCGGCTATCCGGACGCATCGGATATCATCGAATTTGCCGGCGACCCCGAGGCCTATCTGGGCCTGGATTCCGACGACGACGGTGAGGCAGATATCACCTATACCTCGATGACCGGTGAACACCAGTCGACCAATGTCGTCGATGCCTTTGTCGTCAATGACGACAGTGTCGCCAAGGCCATTAGCATCAATTACACCGAAGCGACGAGTGCGCTGCATGACCCGCGCATTCAGAGCTTTGTTTCGATGCCGAATCTGCCGGTGCCGAGCGGTGAAATGGAATCCGACGTCATTGATGTCGACGACTGTGGTACGGTCGACGGCATCAATATGGATGTCGATATTTCCACGGGATGGCGTGGCGATCTCGTCCTCTATCTGGAGAATCCCGGCGGAGAGGAACATATCCTCAAAGATGGATTCGGCGGTTCTACCGACGATATTATCGGTAACTTCAACCAGACGCTTACCGCGGGCGGATTCAATGCCGAAACCATCGATATCTTCGAGGGAAGCGACGCTGATGGTGAGTGGACGTTTACCATCGAAGACACCTGGAGTTTTGGGGATTACAACATCCAACTCAACTCGTGGGGGCTGAATCTGATCTGTTCGGATTGATTGAGTTCAGTCCATGCCGGAGTAACTCCGGCGACAGGTGACATTCCAGCGCCCGGAGTTGTACGTTGACTCCGGGCGCTTTTTTTAATCCGGTCGCCGACGCCGACGGTGGAGGGCCGGTCACATCAACTGATCTGGAAGGACGGGAAGGTAGACCATGCGTCTCGCAGAGCTGATGCCGATGATGATGGCCGATGGAGTGAGTAATTCCGAGGTAACGCCGGATTCCCAACAGTCCCAGCCGCCGCAGTCCGAACCGGAGGCTCCCGGTGCAGCGTCGGGCGGTGGCGAACGGTCACAATCGGGCAGCGGGGGCTGTCTGAAGTGGGTTGTCGGCTGTGGATGTCTGACCGTTATTTTGTTGATGATTGTGGGGGGCATCGCTGCCGGGGTCGCCTTCGTCAAGGCCCCGGATGCCGTCGGAGCCGATGGCTGGAGCGAAATCGGCGAACTCGTCGAGACCGCCACGCGCGTCGCTGACGACTCTCGACGCACAGACGGCGATGGTGGCGGCCTGACGCAGATGGCGGCCGGCGACGCAGACGGTGAGGAGACAGGAGATATCGATGATTTTTTTGCCCTTCTCGAGATTCCGGTGACCGCCGCCGATGTGTCGGAATTTCAGAGCCGGATCGGCGAATGGGAGCAGCGCGACACAGTGGTCGAATTCAAGGAGTTGGTTCAGCGGGCGGAGGAACTCGAGGAGCAGCAACAGGATTCAATTTTCGCCGGCCTGCGGGTATTGCGAGTCTTTACGGAATTCGCCTTCGCGGCCAATGATCTGGGGCGGGATTTCGCCGAGTTTGGCGATGCCGATTTTCATCGGACCAACGCTCGGATGGTGGCTGTCGTTCGCATCAGTCATTTCGGTGCCGCCGATACGGACTACGACGCCTACCATCAGCAGGTCGCCGATGCGCTGGTCGACGATCACGACGAACATCGAGAGGACTACGAACGGACCCGGGCACTCATCGAGCAATCCGGGGAGGACGGGGACTTCGATCCCGACGACCTCACCGAGGAACAACAACAGGAGTTGATGCAGGCTTTTGCCGACCAATTCCTGTTTATCAACAGCGCCATCGACCGACAGACCCTCGAGAATTGGGCGGCACTCGAAGATGACGAGCGACAGGAGGTCGTCGACTACATCGACGCCCCTCACAACCATATTGCGCGCTTTATGGCCGCCGCCCACGTCGATGATCCGCAGACCTTCTATCACTGGCATCTTTTTGCGCTGTGACGATAAATCACGACATCGATATCGCGATCTATCGGGGCCGTACCCCGGAGCTGAAGGCGGCCGATATTCGGGTCGTCATCGACGTGATTCGGGCCTTTACTACGACCCACATCGCCCTGAAACGAGGGGCGTGTTCAATATGGCTTGCGGAGTCCCTCGATGATGCTCGTCGCCTCGCCGCCGATGGGTCCGGTCGGCTACTGGCCGGAGAGCGCAACGCCCTGGCGCCCTCGGGCTTTGATCTGGGCAATTCGCCGGCCCAGATGGCAGGTGCCGATGTGGCGGGGCGGGAGGTGGTGCTGACGACGACCAACGGTGTTCAGGCGACGCTGCATGCGGCGTTTGACGGCCCGCTGATCGTCACCGGGTTTTCCAATGCCGGGGCGACGCTTTGCCATCTGCGACGTCTCGTCGCCGGGGGACGACGCCGGATTGAACTCATTGCCAGTCATCCGAGCGGCGACGAAGACCTGGCCTGTGCTCGCTGGCTCAGCGCCCGACTCCGGGGGCGGAAGCGGCCCCGAGATCAGGAGGTTCAACGCCGCATTCGCCGCAGCCGGGCCGCCGAAAAATTCCTCGACACCGACCGTCCCCGCTACCGGGCCGCCGATATTGAGTTCTGTGCCCGGCGCGATGATTCCAGATGGCCGATGGTCGCCTCCTTTCGAGGACCGGAATTGGTGGTGGAAGCGCGAGCGCATTGACGTCGGTTCTCCGGACAACATGCGCGGAGGACGCGGCGGTCCATCCGGTTTGCAGGGCGTCGTATCGGTGCACCAGGCTGGCACAACAAGACCCGATCGCTAGACATTCCGTGGCGAATTCGATATCAATCAACTAGCTGTATTTTCCAGTGCGTGCGGACCGCCGAATCGATCGGGGGCCGGAAATTAAAGCAACAGGAGTACGAAGTCATGCCGAAGCAAGGTTGGGTTTTGGGAATTGGGCTCGCCGCGTTGGCGGCTTGGGGCCTATCGCTTTCCGGGTGTGGGGCCGCTGAATGTGCCGACGGCACGGTCGAACAGGACGGCGAATGCGTACTGGAAGTTCAATGTGGAGAGGGCGAAGTCCGCAAAGATGGGGAGTGCGTCGATGAGGTGGTCTGTGGACCGAACGCCGAATTCGACGGAGCGCAGTGCGTCGCCGAGGAGCCCACAACCTGCGGTGATGATACGGAACGCGATCCCAATACCAACGAGTGTATGCCCACCGAGGAAGTATGCGGCGACAATACCGCATTTTCCGCCGACGAAAACCGCTGCGTTTTGGTCTCCGAGGTCTGCGACGACGGTACCTTTTACGACGACGAAACGGGCCTTTGTTATCCCGATGCCCAGTGTCGCCCCGGCGACGTGATCAGTGACGACGGCCTCTGTGTCTCCGCCGGCGAGGACCTGGTAGGCGATGCGCAGTACGAGGCGACGGGAAATACCAATCCCGATCTCGGCGGAACACCGGTCGCCATGGACATCGACGATGATGAACCGGCGATTTTTCAGGGCGTCATCGGTGAACCCAGCGATCTCAATGACGACGGCGACGTCGATCAGCACGTCGACTACTTTAGCTTCGAAGCCGAAGTCGGCGACCGCTTTCAGATCTCGCTGTACTCTCTGGGGCTTCCGGACCCGGTCTTCTATATTGTCGCCGATGATGACGCCGACGAGGATTACGAGCGCTTCGGTCCGCGAGGGGTCGGAAATGACAAACAACGTCAGATCATCGTGCCCGCCGACGGCACCTATTATATCGGCGTGGCTCCGGGAGCGATGCCGCTTCATCTCATCGGCGACGATGACTGGGGATACGTCGGTTCCGTGGAGCGACTGGACGCTGTCGACGCTGTGGAACACGAATTCTCCGAAGCGCCCTTCGACGGCACACTCGGCGACTACGAGGGCAATTTCATCTTCAGCGATGAATACGACGCCGGCGACAATCTGGCGATGTTTCTGACTGATACGCCGGCGAGTGCAGAGCCCGTGATTCAGCACTGGATTGATGCCGGCGAATTTGAAGATGAATTCACCGGCGATCCGGACTTTATCGAGATCCCCGAATCCGGCGAGTTGTATCTCGTCGGTGACTGGATCCGGCGGATGGGACAGCGCGATCTGGACTATCAGATCGATCTGATGGAGGTATCGGACCTGGAGTCAGGCGATGATATGCAGGTGGAAGTGACCGCCGAAGACGGCGATATGCTGCGGGCGAGTTGGATCGAAAATGGAATTACCTCCTTTGACGCTCACGTCGAAATCACCAATGAGGACGGAGATATTATCCGTGAGGAATCGGTCGGTCAGGACGAACCGATCGTCGTCTTCGATCTGGAGGCCGGCGATTATACAGTCACTTTCAGCAATGATACGCAGTTTACGACATTCACCCTGTTTACTCCCAGTGTCGATGTCATTTCGCCCCAGCAGGCCGACCCCGTCGATGCCGATGAAAACGAATATCTGACTCTCCAGCAGGTGAATTCCGACGACGCCCCGATTTACGCTCAAGTCACTGACGAATCGGGAGTGGTCATTATCGATGACATGCTGTCGACCACCGACGTCGCCGGCCACTATGTCGGCGATAACAGCGGTGAATACACGGTGACCTACTTTAATCTCAACGGGGCCTCCAATCTGGACGTCGACCTCCAGGCGCTGCCGCCTCAAACCGCCGTCGAGTACTCCGCGCAGACCAACGACCTGATTGCTATCGAACAGCAAAACGAAGGGGAGCAAGATGTGTTTTTGTCGGTCACCAATGACGACAGCGGCGAGATTGTATTCGCCGATTACGTCGATCCGTCGGAGACGATCGAGTTGATCAGTGCCACCGATGATGACTTTACGGTCTCCTATTTCGAGGCCGTCAGCGGTCTGGATGTTACGGTCGAGATCAATACACCGACCAGCGCCGAGACATTTACGGGAAGCGCCGGGGGCATTGCCACGATCGAGCAGGACAATAATGGAGACCAACACGTCGAAGTACTGGTTGTTCACGACGATACCGACCAGGTCGCCGTCCGGGAGACCGTCTCCACCCAACAGCAGCTGGACGTGGAGTTGCCGAAGGGCGGAGATTACACCGTCTACTACTACGATTTCGATGCCCTCGGCGGGCTGGTCGTCGACGTCGACACTCTGGATCCGGTGGAACTCGAGACATTTACCGTTGACTCCGGTGCCACTGCCGATGTGGCCGAAATCTCCCACGACCAGTCCGATGAACTCGATATCGCCATCATCAACGATGACGACGACCGATTGATCACCTCCGAGCAATTCGACGATTCCATCGAATATGCCTTTAATGTCGTCGGATTGGCTCCGGCGGACTATTCGGTGGTCTATCGCGACCACGACGACCTGGGGCTTGTTGACGGGGACGTCGATGTGACCGTCGACGTCGTGGCTCCGGAAGTCGTCGATTTCGACGCATCGTATTCCGGAGATGACATCAACGAGAATATCTACGGTCAGCACGATTACTATCTCGTCGATCTCGACGAGGATGCGACCTACGACATCAATCTCGATCAGGTCGGTCAAACCGGCTGGGCTCGGATCATGATATA
>CAYUPT010000087.1:0-6626 GCA_964446725.1 uncultured Bradymonadales bacterium
AATACATCCTATCGGCGCAATGCGACGGAACCCGGTAGTTTGGATGCGCCGGCGTTCGTTGAGGTTTCAAATTACCGCGTTTCCGCGCGGCGGACCCAGGCAATTGACAGTCCGTCTCATACCAGAATTTCCTCAATTTCGAAGCCCGAAGCAGGAGGCACAATAACCCGGGGAATGGGATTGCGCACTTGCGCGTTCGCCGGGGGGCTACTAATCCTTTGTGGTGATGAATATCGAGTGCCAGTTATTCTGGCTCACGTCCTTTTTTTCGAGGAGTATCCATGACACGCCGACCGCTGACCGATCTGGCTGAAGACGAAGCGATGTTTCGCGATGCCGTGCGCGATTTCGCAGAATCGGAGATCGCACCGCTGGTCTCGGAGATGGACGAACAACAGCAACTCGATGAATCACTCATTGAGCAATGCTTCCAGATGGGCCTGATGGGCATCGAGATCCCCGAAGAATTCGGGGGTTCCGGAAGCTCGTTTATGTCCGCCATCCTGGCGATTGAAGAACTGGCCTACGTCGATCCCAGTGTCTCGGTCTTTGTCGATGTCCAGAATACGCGGGTCAACAACGCCATCCGGCGCTGGGGCTCCGATGCGACCCGCGAGAAATACCTGCCGAAGCTGGCCAATGAGTGGGTCGGCGCTTACGCCTTGAGCGAGTCCGGCAGCGGCTCCGACGCCTTCGCGCTGGCGACGCGGGCCGAAGAAAAAGACGACCACTGGGTCTTAAACGGCTCCAAGATGTGGATCACCAACGGAGCCGAAGCCGATTTCTTCATTCTTTTCGCCAATATCGATCCCGACAAGGGCTATCGGGGCATCACGGCCTTTATGATCGAGCGCGACTTCGAGGGATTCGACGTCGGCAAAAAAGAAGACAAGCTCGGCATTCGCGCCTCGTCGACAGTCGAATTGATTCTCGACGACTGCATCGTCCCCAAAGAAAACGTGCTCGGCGAAGTCGGCAAGGGCTATAAAGTCGCCATCGAAACCCTCAACGAGGGGCGCATCGGCATCGGAGCGCAGATGCTGGGACTGGCCCGTGGGGCCTTCGATGCGGCGATGGACTACATGAGCGAGCGCCGCCAGTTCGGAAAACCCATCGGCAGCTTCCAGGGCATGCAGTTTCAGTACGCCCAGCTGGCCACCGAAATCGAGACCACCCGCCTACTGGTCTACAACGCCGCCCGACTCAAGGATGCCGGTGAGCCGTTTTTGAAAGAGGCGGCGATGGCCAAACTCCGATCCAGCCAGGTCGCCGAGAAGGTCGCCTCGCAGTGCGTCGAATTTCACGGCGGCGTCGGATTCACCAAGGAATTTCCCGCCGAGAAATTTTATCGCGACTCCAAGATCGGTTCCATCTACGAGGGGACGTCCAATATGCAAAAACAGACTATCGCCAAGCTATTGATGGACGAGTAAGCGCCGGCTGATAAGGCGGGTTATGTGAAAGACGCGGAGCCGGCTGGCTCCGCGTTTTTTTTGTCTGGAGATGAGGGGCGGGCATCGGCTCCAACGCCTTCGTGGACTCTCTCGACGTTCGGCCTCGTCTGAATGATGGGAGCTGATGTCAACGCGTAGCCCCGGGACGCACGCAGTGAGAGACCGGGGTTGGCATGGCGAATGTGCTCCAGGCGACAAACCCATTCGATGACAGTCGGACTCCGTCGCGTGGCTCCTCGTCCGACCAGGGGATGTCATCGGCTCCAACGCCTATATAAACTCTACAACTTTGGTGTCTCGAACGATGGGCGCCGATGTCCCCGGTACGAACGCAGTGAGACGCAGTTTTGAACGTCGTCTCCGTAAACGCCCCGATACACGATACGGGTAGCTGGACGTCGTCTCTCTAAACGCCGCGATACCTAAACCAACGAGATTGTTCCTTAGCCAACTTCGCATCTTTGCGGTCCGAAAGCCGTTCGCGGTCCAAAAAGGCCTTGGCGGTATGGCGCGAAACGGGCGCCGGAAGTAAGACGCAGCCTGGACGTCGTCTCCGTGAAGGCCGCGATACACGACACGGTTAGCTGGACGTCGTCTCTCCGACCGCCGCGAACCACAGAACACCTAGATTGTTCCTTAGCCAACTTCGCATCTTTGCGGTTCAAAACCTCTTTGCGGTGTCACTCACTTCGCTCCCTCGGCGGTTGCATCACCCGAAGCCGGTGATTGAGGAGGCCTTATCCTTTGGACTCATCGGCCTTTTGAGCGCGTACTCAAATAGATAGGCGCAGGCCTCGACATGGCGTCGGGCTGCCCTTGGATTCTTCCCCCACACGTACAGACCGTGATTTTTGATGTTGAGACAGGGAATTTCCGGAGGGTCGTCGGAGACGGCGTCTTGAATCGTCTCTGCCATCTCTTGCGGTTTGTAGGGCACGTCGATGACCGGGATATCGCCGGCCGGTTCATCGCCCTCGAGGCCCAGTGCAAACAGCATGGCGATGTCGCGAAAATGGGTGGAGCCCCGTTTCTGATCGCGGTCGCTGCACAGCGCGGCCTCCAGGTGATGGACGTGGTAGACGGCGCCGACGTCTTCGATGTTGTTGTACAGCGCGAGATGGACGGCCACATCGCCGGACGGCGTGTTGTCGTCGACCGGTTTGCCATCGAGGTCGACTTCCACGAAGTCGCCGTCCGGGAGATCTCGAAGATGGGCCCGGGTGGGGGTGATGAGCACTTTGCCGTCGCTGATTCGACAACTCAGATTGCCGCTTTGAGCCGAAACCCAGCCAAATGAATAGAAGTCGGCGCCGGCCCGTTGCATCGATGTCTTGGCCTGGGGCCGTTTGGTAATCGTTTCACTCATAAATTCGGTGCTCCCTTAAGGATAAGGTCGGTGGTCTCATTGAGATACATCTGGCCTTCTGTGTACCCGATCGAATTGCCGAGGCCAAATGCGTCAATCCACAATTCTATGGTCGCCACTGGGATTGCGAACTTGTCAGTGCCAGTGCTTTGCGATAGGAACACTTTGCCGGAATGATCCGGTCGATACCAACGGAGTAACGCCATGTCGCAAAACGAAGATTCGAATCCATTTTCGACGCGACCTCCCACCGACAGCCGACTCGAGGAGATGGGTGAAGAGGGCTATGTGGTGGTCGTCACTCGCGCGTTCGGTCCCAATGGTGAAGACCTGATGGCCGACGACGGACCCGAATTCAGCGGTTCGCCGGGTGTCAAATTACTCGTCAAGCAGGGAGATACGGAGGGCTTTGTCTACCTCAGTCCCTATTACGGCGATCCGGCGAAAGTGACGGATACCGAATTTGAAGACGGAACGCCCTGTGAGTTGCTTTGCCCGGAGACCCGAGAGCACCTCGACAAGATCCCGGGAATGACCTCCGAAGACGGCGGCGAGTACTTCGCCATCTATCTGACGCCGCGTCTCAAAGACGGGGAGTTGGTGGCCATCAACAACGTCTGGGGCAATACCAATTCTCGGATTATGAGCGAAGACGAATTGCTGTTGTTGTTGGCCGATGCCGAAGACCCGGCCCAGCAGTAATCGCAGCCACCGGCGCGTCGCCGCAGCGACGTGAATAGCCGGACCCATCGGGCGCAGCGCACGCTCCCCCCAGTGTGCGCTGCGTTCTGGCGTTTGGGCCCGTGATTCGATCGAGTACGGCGAACGGCGAGATGGACTTGGACTATTGCCCGTCGCTCCCTACGTTAGGTGCGGGAGCGATGCCGGTCGGCCGTTAATCGAAAACTGTGCTGTGCGACGTCGACTCCGCATATCAATGAACTCCGCGACTGGGAGCACCTGGCTATGGGCGAAAAAATTTCACTGCCGCTGGCGAATCGACAACCGGAGCCGCCCCAATCGGAGCGCAATTCGGGTCCGGCTCGTCCGAAACTCAAATTTCGACCCGACGAGGCGGGGCCGCGACCGGATTGGATCAAAAAGCGGCTCAGCCTCAGTCCCGAATTTTTCGAGACTCAGGAATTGGTCGAGGAGGCGGGACTCAACACGATCTGTGAATCCGGCCAATGCCCCAATATCTCGGAGTGCTGGTCGCGCAAGTCGCTGACGATCATGATTCTGGGCAATACCTGCACCCGAAGCTGCGGGTTTTGCGATGTCATGACCGGGCGTCCCGGCCAGCCCGATCCCGATGAGCCGCGGCGCGTCGCCGAGACGCTCGCCGGGCTGGGATTGAACTACTGTGTGGTCACCAGTGTCGACCGCGACGATCTGGACGATGGCGGCGCCGGCCACTGGGCGGAGACGATCCGCGAGATCAAAAAGGCCTGCCCGGACATGGGCCTCGAGGTGTTGACGCCGGAATTTAAGGGCGACCTCGATGACGTCCAGACCGTACTCGACGCCGAACCGGATTGTTTTTCGCACAACCTGGAGACCGTCAAAGCCCTGCACCGCGAGGTGCGTCCGCAGGCCAAGTACCAGCGAAGTCTCGACGTCCTGCAATACGCCGCCGAAGACGGCCGGGCCCTGGTCAAATCGGGGATGATGCTCGGACTCGGCGAGACCAATCAAGAGACGCTGGAGACGATGCAAGACCTCGTCGACCACGGCGTGGAAGTGCTCAACCTTGGACAATACCTCCGGCCCAGTCCGCGCCACCTTCCGGTGCGCCGCTGGATCCATCCCGACGAATTCGACATGTTCAAGCGCGTCGGCGAAGAGGAGATGGGGTTCAAGCACATCGAATCCGGTCCGCTGGTCCGCTCCAGCTACCGCGCCGATCTGCAGGCCGACGAAATCGCCGACAAAGACGACCAGGCCCTGGGTGGCGGCTGCGGTGGTGGCTTCGCCAATCCAGGTGCCGAAAACCTGGACTAAATGGTGCAGATACCACGACCGACCCTGTACGCCATCGTCGACCCGTCGCGCTGTGATGGAAATCACGGCGAAAACTACGTCGACGCCATCGAGCAATTTACGCGCTCCGTCATCGGCGGCGGCGCGGGCATCGTCCAGCTTCGCGCCAAGGAGCGCAACGCCCGCGAGACCTATCACATCGCCTGTCGCCTCGCGCAGGTCTGCGCGGAGGTCGACGTGCCGTTTATCGTCAACGACCGACTCGATATCGCGCTCTGTTCCGGTGCCGACGGCGTTCACGTCGGTCCCGAAGATGTGCCGGTGGACGCCATTCGAGCCACTGTCGATGACGACTTCATCATCGGCGCCTCGGCGGGCACGCCGCAGGCGGCAATGGACCTCCAAAAGCAGGGCGCCGATTATCTGGGCGTCGGCGCCATCTACGGGGCTCGCGTCTCCAAACCCGATGCCTCGCTTCCCCGAGGGCCCGGCGCCATTCAATCCGTCACCGACGCCGTCGATATCCCTGTCATCGGCATCGGTGGCATCGATGAAAGCAATGCCGGTGAAGTCGTCGGCGCCGGCGCCCACGGCGTCGCCGTCATCCGCGCATTGACGATGGGTAACCCCGAAAAGTCGGCCCGTCAGTTGTGCGATGCGATGGGCTGACCACTTCTGTTGCGCAGTAGAGCAATATTGTGGGGGGCCAGCGGTGCTATTGTATACCGCTACCACCACGCGTTACCCTGTGTTTCCTGATTGGTTTGGAAGGCATTGATTTGATTGCTGGCGGGAAATTGTCATGGTTCGACGTGGAAGTAGTATTTTGGTGATCGGTATCGGCTTCTTCGGGCTCTTGTTGAGCGGCTGTGGGGGCTGTGGTCCACTGGGCGGTCCGACGATGAATGTCGGCGAGGAGTGCTGTTTTGAGCAGATCGCGTCCGGCAGCGCCAATAGCTGTGCCATCGATGACGGTGGCCAGATCAGTTGCTGGGGCTTCGAGGGAAGCGGTGTGACCGATGTTCCGTCAGGCAATTTCGACGACATCGCCCTTCAATCCATGCAGGCCTGCGCCATCGATGACGGTGGGGAGATCGATTGCTGGGGCGAAACGGAGGGAAGCCCTCCGGAGGGTACGTTTACGGCCCTGACCGTGGGCTGTGCCATCGACGCCGACGGGGCGATTGAGTGCAGGGACGACACCGACGAATCCACACTTCCCGAGGGAGAGTTCACGGCGATCAGCGGTGGTTGTGCCATTGAGACCGACGGTTCATTGCAGTGCTGGGGAGATGGCGACGGTCCACCGGACCTAGACGATGTCCAGGATGTCGACGGCAGTGCCGCCAGCGGTTGTGCCATCGACGGCAGCGGGACCATCGAGTGCTGGGGCGAAAACTATTACGGATTGTCGAATCCGCCCGACGGCTCCTATAGCGATCTGTCGATAAGCATTTACCACGCCTGCGCCGTCAGTGATTCCGGGGATATCGACTGCTGGGGCATGGAGGATATCGACGACGAGCCGGTGGACGTGGAGTTCGAGCAGCACTTGCCGGACGAGCACCTGGATTCGGAGGCCTCCTTTTCCGCCGTCTCCGCCGGTCAAAATCACACCTGTGCCCTCGATACCGACGGGTATATCCACTGCTGGGGAGACAATTCGGAAGGAGCGGTCAGCCCTCCCTGAATGCACCGAGCAAAGCGCCAGCGGCCTCGGCGGCATTACGTAGGGAGCGCCAGCGGCCTCGGCGGCATTACGTAGGGAGCGCCGGCGGCCTCGGCGGCATTACGTAGGGAGCGCCGGCGGCCTCGCCGGCATTACG
>CAYUPT010000087.1:6726-10526 GCA_964446725.1 uncultured Bradymonadales bacterium
CGGCATTACGTAGGGAGCGCCGGCGGCCTCGCCGGCATTACGCCTGCGGCGTAATTGGGGCTTTTATTCATAACTACGAGGGCTGAACGGTAAACTATTGCCGCCGGCTGGCCGTAGGGTCGTCATTGGCGCCGTTGTCGTCGAGGTAGGGTTCGACGAGTTGGCGGTGTTCGGCCTTACCAATGCGTTCGCGGTAGTCATCGCGAACCGCCCAGGGCCGGGGCCAGTGGCCTAACATATCCTCTTTGAGTGTTCGGACCCGGGCGGCGGCAGCCTCGATGCGGGTGCGGACAGCGTCGTCGGACTCCGCGAGTTGGTACAGGTGCTCAAAGGCCCGTCGCCACTTGTCTTCGGTATGGCAGATAAGAAAGACGTCGACACCGGCGGCGATGCCCAATTCGACCATCTCCTCGATGTCGTAGCGGTCGGCGACGGCGTCCATTTCGAGGCAGTCCGTGATGACAACGCCGTCAAATTGCAATTCATTGCGCAACACGTCGGTGATCAGCGCAGAACTGAGGGTTGCCGGGTGCTCGTCGTCGAAGGCCGGCACTTCGATGTGGCCGGTCATGATCATCGGAATATCGGCGGCGACGGCGCGCTGAAAGGGGTACAACTCGATTTCGCGGAGCCGTTCGGCGTCGTGTTCCAGTCGGGGCAGATCGCGGTGGCTGTCCAGTGCCGTGTCGCCGTGGCCGGGAAAGTGTTTTCCGCAGGGAATGACGCCAGCCCGATGATGGCCCAGCAAGACGCCGGCGCCGCAGCGGGCGACTTTTTTGGGGTCGTCGGAAAATGAGCGGTCGCCGATGACGGGATTGTCGGGGTTGGTATCGACATCCAATACGGGCGCAAAGTTGAGATTAAATCCCAGAGCGCATAATTCCGACGCCTGCACTTCGGCGACGCGCATCACGTCGCGCACATCGGCGGCGCCGGCGAGGTTTCGGGCTGACGGAAGCGGTGTCAGCGGATCGCGAATACGGCAGACCCGTCCTCCCTCCTGGTCGACAGAGACAAAGGGCGGAGCAGAGGCGTCGGCGCCGGCCCGGTGGATATCGCCCGTCAATTCGACGAGCTGTTCGATGTCGTCGATATTGCGGTCGAATATGATGACACCGCCGATCTGTTCGTGTTCCAGGGCGTCGCCGATGGCGTCGGGGGCGCTGGTATCTGCGCCGTCGAAGCCGACGACGAGAAGTTGGCCGATGTCGGCTGCGAGGCTGTCGTCCGGAAGGTCAGACATGGTCGGTTCTCTTGACTGGGAGTCGATATTCAACGGCAACTCAGTGGCGCGACAGGCCCCGTGGGTCGAGGATGTCTCGCAGTCCGTCGCCGACAAAATTGATGGACAAGACGGTTAGCATGATGGCAATTCCGGGAAAAATCGCCAGATGAGGAGTCAGCAAAAAGTAGTTGGCGCCCTGATCGAGCAGCGCACCCCAGCTGGGCATATCCTGGGGCCCGAGGCCCAGAAAACTCAGCGCTGCCTCGGCCAAAATCGCACCGGCGACGCCAAAGGTAGCCTGGATGATCACCGGCGCCAGCGTATTGGGCACGACGTGGCGAAACAACACGCGGGCCGACGGCAGCCCCAGGGCCTCGGCGGCCTCCACGTAGGATTCATCGCGAATCGACAATACCTGACCGCGGACCAGTCGGGCATAGCCCGCCCATGCCGACACCGAAAGAGCGATGATTACCGCCAGCAGGCTGGGCTCCTGAGTGATGAAGATGATCAAGATCGCCAGCAAAATCCCCGGGAAGGCCATCATGATATCGGTCAGTCGCATGATGACTTCGTCGACGACGCCACCGAAGTAGCCGGAGACGGCGCCCAGCACGATGCCAATCGTTGCCGAGATGGAGACCACCGACAGGCCGACCATGCAGGCCACGCGGGTGCCGTAGATGACCAGCGTCAACAGGTCGGCGCCATTTTCATCGGTCCCCAGCCAGTGATCCGCCGAGGGCCCCTCGAGTTGGCGGGTGACATCCATATGCGTCAGGTCATAGGGCGCAAGCCAGGGGGCAAAGATGGCCACGAACGCCACGAGACCGATACAGACAATGCCGAAATACGCCAGCGGACTGAGGCGGTCCAGGTGTGCCTCGCGAATCCCCAGTTTTTTTAGCAGTGGTACCATGAAGGATCGTTTGTTGGCTCAGTCGTAGCGAATTCGGGGGTCGACCATTCCGTACACCAGGTCGGTGACCAGATTGACGATGACGTAGGTAAAGGAAATGAAGATGACGCTGCCCTGAACGATGAGGTAATTTCGCTGTTCAATGCCGTCGAGCAACATGGTGCCGACACCGGGGCGTGCAAAGATCTTTTCGACGATGATCGCTCCCGTCAAAAGTGCGCCGAATTGCAATCCCACGATGGTGATCACCGGGATCAGCGCCGTTCGAAGGGCGTGTTTTAAAACCACCATGTGGCGCTGGAGCCCCTTGGACTTGGCGGTTCGAATAAAGTCCCGGTTGAGCATCTCCATCATGCTCGAGCGCATCATTCGCATCAGCTTGGCGCTCATTGCCGTACCCAGGGTGACCGCCGGTAATACCAGAGCCGTCAGACCCGCCACACCGGCGCCGGGATTCGGAAGAACCTGCAGGCTCAGGCTGAAAATGATGAGCAACATCGGACCGAGCCAGAAATTCGGGATCGAGATTCCCATCAGCGAGACGACTGCGGTGGTATTATCGATCCACGAATACGGGCGCAATGCGGCCAATATCCCCAGTGGGATACCCACCATCAAGGCGAAAAACATCGCCGCCAGGGCCAATTCGAAGGTATACGGTATATTTTCGATGAGTCGATCGACGACTGTTACCCCCGGGTCGTCGCATAATTCACCGAGTGTGCCGTCGAGGACATCGCCCCAGAATAGCGCGTATTGCTCCCATAGTGGCTTCGGGTCGTGATTTTCGTCGATCAGATTGAGACACTGGCGCATCTCATTTTTGTCGGCCTCCATCGCCTGTTCGCCCAACACCGCTTCGACCGGGTCACCCGGCGCGGCGCGCATGGTGAAAAACACCAGTGTGACGACCCCGAATATGACAATGATCGAGGTGAAAAATCGGCGAATGAGGAACTTGCTCATGAAACCCGGTCGCTAATTTCGAAGGGAGGAGAATCAGTGCGTAGTGCCACGGGCGGCCTGTCGGAAAATGGGTCTTCACGACGGTGGCCCAAGATAGTCCGTGTGGCCGATGGACGCAATTGCATCTCGAAGCGAGCCATCGGAGACGAGGATCGTGGCCAGCGTTTGGAGTTTTATCTGGAATGTTCGGAAAGTCAAGTATTTCAGTGGGTTATCGGTTTTGTCCTCCGGCAGCGGACAGGGGGCTAGCAGGCGGTTTGCGAAGTTGACGCAAAATCGAAGCGCGTTTCATCGATAATAGATCTGGAAGCGACGTCGAGCGCCTCCTCTCGGCGACTCCGGAAACTCAACGCTTCACGCTAACGCCACACCATCCGTCGAATCCTCCTCGGAGCCGTGCAGCCCTGAGCCCGTTCGTCGTCGACTGGGGCGAAGCCCGAGGCGCGCCAACAACCACCGCCAACTCAGAATATTGGAGCCGATGACATCTGTTGCGCCGGGTCGAGCTCTGGCGAGCTCAGGGCGCTGTCATCGTTGACGTAAGGCGTCGCGCAAGGTGGGAGCGCCAGGAACGGAAAAGCTGTCGCTCACGCTACTGGCGGCGAAGTCGGAGGGGGGTGGGATTGGTCGCTGCATGACGACCCCATCGACCTCCGCTTCGCTCCGGCCACTTCCCCGACCCGGGGAAGG
>CAYUPT010000088.1:0-4489 GCA_964446725.1 uncultured Bradymonadales bacterium
CACCGTCGTCGACGGCGATCTGTGTCGCCCCCATCTGGGACTTCCCGAAGAGCAGGCCCGAACCGTCTCTGAGAACCTCGATCTATTTATCAACTCCGCCGGACTGACTAATTTTAATCCCAATCTGGAGAGCGCCCTTCAGATCAATACCCTGTCGAATGAACACGTCCTGGACTTCATTCGACTCGGCGACTGCAGCGCCCGCCTGTTGCACACCTCGACGTCTTTTGTCTGCGGCAAGCAGTCTGGAGACATCCCGGAAATCCCGCCGGGCCCCGACGTCTATCCCAGAGCCGATGAACTCCAGACCGAGTACGACCACCGCAAAGAGATCCGAGACTGTCTCCAACTGATCGACCACTTCGAGGAGATGTCTCACGACCAGGAACACCAGGTCCGCTTTCGCAACAAGGCCCGCCAGAAGCTGGAGCAACAAAACCTCGATCCCAACGATGAGGCGGCCTTCGACGAAGCCCGGGAGGCGGCGCGTAAAAAGTGGATCAAACGGCGCCTCTCCGACGAGGGCCGACAGCGCGCCGAGTTCTGGGGCTGGCCCAATATCTACACCTATACCAAGTCGCTCGGCGAGCGCATTTTAACGGAGGCCGACGACGTCGACGTCGCCATCGTCCGTCCAGCGGTCATTGAATCGGCTGTCGAATATCCGGAGACAAGCTGGAACGAGGGGATCAACACCACCGCCCCGCTGGCGTTTCTGATCTACAAGGGACACCGCTTCGTCCCCACCCGCCGGGAAGTCGATCTGGACATCATCCCCGTCGACCACGTCGCCGGTGCCATGCTCGGCGTCGGCGCTGCCCTGATCGACGGAACACACGACGATATCTACCACCTGGGGTCCTCGGACCTGAATCCGGTCTCCGTGGTCCGCCTCGCCGAGCTGTGTGCTCTGGGTACCCGCCGCCTCGTCGATCGAGAAGTGGGCACCGGCGGTGTCCAGAAACTGCTACTAAAATCACTGGACTCCGTCCCGGTAACCAAAGAAAAATTCGACCGCCAGTCCGCTCCCGGGCTCAAACGGGCCGCGGGCGGACTCAAAAAGATGTTGGGCAATCTTCCCACCGGTTCTCTGGGCGGAGTCGGCAACGCCATCGAGGGAGTCCGAAAAGGGCTCACCAACGTCGAAAAAATGACGTCCACCACAGAAAAGCTCTTCGAGCTCTTTCTGCCCTTCATCCACAACAACGCCCCCACCTTTAAGACGGGCAATATCAAACGACTGGACGAGCGGCTCCACCCCGGCGAGCGAAACCGATACGGCTGTCCCATCGAACATCTCGACTGGCGCCATTACTGGATTGAAGTCCACCTGCCGGGGCTGGTCAAACACGCATTTCCGGCGCTGGAGGCCAAGCTCGCCGCCAGCCAGCGTGAAGCCTACACCTACGACGACCTGGTCGAACTCTTCGACGCCTCGACGCACAACTTCGACGACCAGATCGCGATGCAACACCACGACGGCCAAATCGTCGAGCGCTACACCTATGGGGAACTCCAGGAGCACGCAGAGCGCGCGGCGACGACCCTCGAGGGGATGGGCATGGGCAACGGACGCACCGCCCTGCTGGTCTCCGAGAACCGCCCGCAGTGGGGCATGACCTACTTTGGCATCCTCAAGACCGGCGGCATCGCCGTGCCCGTCGACGCCGATGCCACCGTCGATCAGTTGATCAATGTCACCCGCACCGCGCGGGCACGCCTAGTTTTGGTCAGTGACGCCGTCGCCGAACGACTCGACGGCGAACTCGAAAAGCGACTGGCCGCCGAGGAATTGCCGGCTCAAATCGTGACCCTCGATCAGCTCTTTCGACTGGGCCTTCCCGATGAAGCCGCCGTCGATGTCGAGGCGGTCGAGCCCGCCTACGACGTCGACGAACAGCCGGATGCCTCCGACGAAATCGTCGCCGAGTTGTTGGCCGCCGACGATGACGACGAGCCCATCGCGAGCCTGATTTTCACCTCCGGCACCACCGGTGAGCCCAAGGGTGTGCAGCTCTCGCACAATAACTTCACAAGTCTGCTCAGCAATCTGCAGCGGACCTTTGATATCGGTGAAGATGACGGCTTTCTGAGTGTGCTGCCTCTGCACCATACCTTCGAATTTGCCTGCGGTTTTCTGATGCCCCTGTCGCGAGGCGCCACTATTACCTATCTCGAGGAGTTGTCGCCCGAGGAACTCAATCGGGCCCTCAACTCCACCAATGTAACGGCTCTGATCGGCGTCCCCGCCCTGTGGCAGCTATTGCACCGCCGTATCCGCGAGGGACTCGACGAGGCCCACCCGGCGGCCCAGAAGGTACTCTCCGGCCTGACTCAGCTCAATTCGACGGTGCGCGAAAAATTCGGCGTCAACCTCGGCCCGGCGCTCTTCGGCCCCATCCACAACGCCTTTGGCGGCAATCTGGAGTATATGATCAGCGGTGGCGCGGCGCTCCCAGAGCCGACAATGAAGGCATTTCACGGCCTTGGATTCGACCTCTCCGAGGGCTACGGACTGACCGAAGCCGCTCCGGTATTGACCGTCAACAACGCCGATACCGGCCTCGACCCGGGAACGGTGGGCACGGCGCTTCCCGATATCGAGGTCGACATTCACAATCCCGGCGACGACGGCGTCGGCGAGATCATCGCCCGCGGCCCCAATGTCATGCGCGGCTATCTCGGCCGCGACGAAGCTACCGAAGAGGCCCTTCAGGACGGCTGGCTGCATACCGGCGACCTCGGCAAATTCGACGACGACGGCAATCTGGTGATTGTGGGCCGCGAAAAAGACGTCATCGTCACCTCCAGCGGCAAAAACGTCTATCCCGACGACCTCGAGGATCTGTACGGCGAGTGCCCGGGCATCGACGAATTGTCGATCGTCGGCCTTCCCGACGGCAGCGGCTCGGAGCGCGTCGCCTGCCTGGTCCGTCCCGACGTCGATGAAACCGACAGCCCGGAGGACGTCGCCGAGACCCGCGCCGATATCCGCGAGTGGATCCGCGTTCAGGGCTCGCGCGGCCCGTCACACCGCCGCATTCAAACTCTGCGCTTCTGGGATGAGGAATTCCCGAAGACGGCGACCCGCAAGATCAAGCGAAACGAAGTCGTCGACATTCTCCAGCGGCTTCTCGACGCCGAAATGGACGCCATCGAGCGCGGCGACGTCGACCAGACCAGCTCCGACTGGCTCACCGACACCCTGGCACGACTCGCCGATTACGACCCGGAGCGCATCCACGATGAAACCCATCTGCTCGATGACCTCGGCTTCGACAGCCTGATGTTCGTCGAATTGGCCAGCATTCTGGAGACCCGCGACCTGCATCTGGCCCCCGAAACACTGGCCGATGTACCCACCGTTGGCCAACTGCAGCGGCTGGTCGACGGCGACGACTCGTCGACGGCCATGATCAAATCTCCGGATTCTTCGCTACAACAACAAGAGGCCATCGACGTCCCCGAAACCGTTCAAAATGCCGTCAAGGACATCCTCCTCAACGGCCAGATGGCGGCCTACGACCACCTCTTTGATGTCGATGTCTACGGTCGGGCCCACATTCCGCTTCACAACCCCAATATCATCGTCGTCGCCAACCACTGCAGTCACCTCGACATGGGACTCGTCAAATTCGCTCTGGGCGACTACGGCAGTGAAATCCGGGCCCTGGCTGCCGCCGACTACTTCTTTCAGGAAAACCCGCGCAAGTCGTACTTCGAGAATTTCACCAATCTCATTCCCGTCGAGCGCTCCGGAACCCTGGAGAGTGCACTGGGCGAAGCCTCGAAGGCCCTTCGACGCGGCGAAATGCTGCTGGTCTTCCCCGAGGGTACGCGCTCGAAGACCGGCGAGATACAGCGCTTCCGGCGCGGCCTGGGCTATCTCGTCGACACCCACGACGTCGACGTATTGCCGCTGTGGATCGGCGGGACCTACGATGCCCTTCCCAAAGGCCAGGCCCTGCCGTCACCCACCCAGCGAGACCTCAATGTCCACATCGGCCCCCTGCTTTCTTCAGGGGAACTCAAAGAAGACGTCGCCGGCGAAGATCCTACGGATCGCTACGAGGCGATCAGCAACTCCGCCCGCCAGGCCGTCACAGGCCTGCGCGACGCCGCACTGGGCCTCGACGAAGATCCGCCGGAAGACGAGGAGCCCCTGGAGCCGCTCTTCGAATACCTCAACGGCCGGTTTGCGGAAAATCAGGTCGACAGCCCCGTCAGCTTCTACTTCAGTCTCGGCAACTGGGACAGCCACAAGTGGACGATCACCATCGACCCCGATGCCTGCCAGATCGAAAATTGCAAACCCGACGGCCGCGCCGACTGTGTCATCAAGACCTCCCCGGAGATGTTCCGCAAAATCGTCGAGGAGCAATACGTCCCGTCAATGGACGAATTTGTCAGCGGTGACATCAAGACCAACGATCCCGATCTATTGATGCGCTTTCAATCGGCCTTCGAACTCACCTAGTGTGGGTCATCC
>CAYUPT010000088.1:4589-10508 GCA_964446725.1 uncultured Bradymonadales bacterium
GAACTTTCCATCTGCGCAAAGATTTCCACTATGACCACTTTGATCACCGGTGGCACCGGATTTTTAGGTCGGCACCTTATTGACCAACTCATCGCCGATGGCCAGAGCGATCTCCGGGTCTTGAGCCGTCACCCCCAGCCGGAGCTGGAAGACCTCGGCATTGACGTCTTCCAGGGCAGTCTGTTGTCGCGACCGGACCTCGAAGAGGCCGCCGAAGGAGTAGACCGGGTCTATCATCTGGCGGGTCGCGTCGAACGCGACCGCGACAAAGCCCATCTGATGTACGAGTTGCACGTCGACGGCACGCGACTTCTGCTCGATGTCCTCGATGAGTCGTCAACAGACATCGACCAGGTCGTCGTCGCCTCCACCAGTGGCACCGTCGGTGTCGGTGACAAACCGGACTTCATGGCCGACGACAATAGCCCCCACGCCGAGTCACTGGTGCGCAACTGGCCGTACTACCTGTCGAAGATCTATGGCGAACGCGTCTGCTTTGACTACGTCGAAAATCAGGGGCTTCCGGTGGTCCTGATGCGTCCCACTTTGCTGTTGGGCCCCGGCGATGATCGCGAAAGCTCGATTGGCGACGTGGTCATGTTCATGAAGCGACAAATTCCGGGCATCGTCGACGGCGGCATCTCCTTTGTCGACGTCCGCGATACGGCCCAGGCCTTCATCCGCGCCATGGAGCGCGGCACCCCGGGGGAGACCTACCTGTTGGGCGCCAAAAATCTGACGATGCGCGAATTTCTGGAGCGACTCCAGGCCCTCTCCGGCATCCCGGCTCCCAAGACAAAAATCCCGGATCTGGTCACCCGACTCGGAAGCCGATTGCTCGATCGAGTCACCGACATCACCGGCAACATCGGCGACATGGATCCCGTGAGCCTCGAGATGGCCCGTCACTACTGGTATATCGACAGCTCGAAAGCAAAGCGCGAGCTGGACTGGAGTCCACGCGATCCGGATCGCACGCTCCTCGACACCATCACCTGGATCAACGAATACCATCCCGATTTCCAGGACGATGACGGTCCCCGCCCCGACCCGCCACCGGAACTGGTGCCCCGAGAGACCGTGGAATATGCGCGAACGCTGCGCGAAAAGACCGGTAATTCTCGCTGATTATTTCTCAGCACTACCCACTCATTTCCCGCACAAGTCACCCGCACAACGCCGATGAGGGCGGTCCAGGACATGGACCGCCCTCATCGCGCGTTTGAGCCTGCGCGGCGCCGAAGAGAAGTGACCGAGTAGAATTAGATTCCGGCGCCGAAACGCACTACGGACAGGCCGATATTGTCGCCGCCTCCGCCGCGATTGGCCAGCAGGATAAACTCCAGACAGGCCAGTGCCGGGTCGGGCTCCGACAACAGTACCGACAAGATATTGTCCTCGGCAACCAGCAGATTGGTCCCCGCAAAGTCGACCAGGCCATCGGTCGTCAACAGCAGTGAATCCCCATCGGTGACCTGGAAGCGGAAGATATCCGGCTCCGGTTCCACGGCCTCCAGACGCCCCTCTTCGATGACAAACGTGCCCAGGCAACGCGCCAGGGCGTCGCCGTGGGGCATCGCCAGAGCGCTGTCGGCTTCCACGCCCTCCAGAATTGACAGGGTCCACAGGTTGTGATCGATCGTGATCTGTTCCAGGCCCGCCCCCCGCTGCAGATAGCCCCGGCTGTCGCCCAACGAACCGAGGGTCACCATCCCTTCGGAGATGACGGCGACCAGCGCCGTCGAACCCATCACCTCGTGGGGACTTCCGTGAAACGGTGTGTGGTGCTCATTGACGTACTTGACGATTCGGTCATTGGCGCGGCTCAAGATATCGCGAATAATCTCGACTTCGTCGACCTCTTCATCCATCAGATAGGCCGGCAAGATCTCCTCCCAGCAATCGGCGGCGACTTCCGTCAACGCATTGCTCGCCAGGTCTCCCGAGCCGTAGCTGGCGGTGGAGACGCCGTCGGCGACGACGACCAGCGCGAATTGTTCGTCCTCCGAGGACGCTGAAAATACGCTGTCCTGATTCGTCGGATTGCGCTCGCGCTTGGCAATCCCGATATGGGTATCACTTGCCAGCTCCATCTCCGGCGGGCGCTGCCCAGCCACACCGCGGCGCCGCTGGATGATCTCCAGGGCGTCTTCGAAGGCCTCGAGCATCGTCTGGACGCTGGCGTAGCGGTCCTCGGGCTGAGGGCGCGTGGCGCGGGAAATCACGGATTGAAGTCCGGGCGGAAAGTCGGGTCGGAAGTTGCGAGCTGGAATCGCCGGTGCGTACCGCGTATAGACCGACGCCGGCGGGACGACACCGGAGACCAGAAAATACAGGAACATTCCCAGCGAAAAGACATCGGCGGACTCGCCGTCCTCACTGCCCATACCGCTGAGTAATTCCGGAGCCGAAAACCCCGGTGTGACGGCGATTTCATCGTCGATCTCACCGGCCCGATACAGGCGGTCGATTCCATCGAGAATCGACACCAGATGCAACTCCGATTCATCTGCCTCTGCCGGCGCCGTATCTCCGCTCAAATCCGACCAGGATGTCTCGGAATCTCCGTCCAGATTCTCATCGGTATCGGGCTCCGCCTCTTCGTCGTGTTCTCCCCCCAGGGGATTGAGCTCTACAACGGTTCGGTCGCGGCCCACGCCGGCAAAGGGATTATCCTCGACCTCCGCCTCCCCTGTATGGTCATCATCTACTTCCGTGTCACTGTCGCCGGCCTCATCAACCGGATCCTCTGATGGCTCACTTCCCTCGTGCAGTCTCTCCGCTACAAAGGCCTGGGGAAATCCATCTTTGCGATCACTGTCGAATACCCGGACATTCCACGGTGTAAGCCCCAGATGGACCCACCCCTCATCGTGCAGATCGGCGAAGAGCTCACCGACTGCGCGAAAAATCATCGCCAACTGGTCAAGCGATAATTCTCCACGGACAAGATCGACGAGATCGCCGACGGAGACGCCGACATTGTCGACAAAGATCGACCGCTTGATCCCATCGGTAATCTCGACGGCAATCGGTTCTCTGATCAATCTTCGAATCGACTGCGGCCAGCGCCCGTCGCGTTCACTGTCGAAGCGCGCGTTTTCTTCGATGAGATACGTCGGATGTAAGACAGCCTGCCTGGACTCGTCGTCCAGTTCCACACCGCCCTCTTCGATGTCGTCGACGGATGCCACAAGAACCCGACGGGTCCCGAACTCCTCGAGGACCTCATCGATGTTCAGACGTACCGTTACTTCCGTCTCGAGTTCGGGACCAAATGCCCCGCTATCGATCTGACATTCGATGGACTCACCGGCTTCCGTCCAGGTAAGCCCTGTAGTTTCTTCAACGCTCAAATCGGCTCCAGAACGCTCTTTCACAGAATTATCGAAACCTTCTACATCACCACAAACGGCTTCCACGGCAATTCAACAGACGAACCCGGGAAAGCCCAGTCCTCAGCAATGTCGTACTCCGGCGCAGACTGCCACAGCCTCCCACCGATGGGCAAGCTTCGACGTTGCCGTATGCCGGTCCCCGAAACCATGTGGGAGATTCCGATTTTGATGCAAGCCATCGCCTCAGGCCGCTATAGGCCCCGGTATCCACCGGAACTCTCCGATCGAGGGAACTCCGGACTATCTGTAGAGCCCACTGACGTCGATCCTATCCTCCCCCCCAGTGCGATCGATCTGTCAATACAGATCTTCGGCGGTGCACAGGCCGAGGTTCGACATATCGTCGGTGACTTCCGGCGCTGTATTGTACGGCGCAATCGGCGACAGCGTATCGACCGGAAGAATCGTCGCATCGTTGTTATTCCAGTGGATGCGTGCCGCGTCCCAGAACTCTCCGTCATTCTCCAGCGGAAAGAAGGGTCGCTCGTAGCGGAGGTCGCCATTGATGTAGATGCGCACCGTTGCGTAGGCCGTTCCGAACATCTCATCGTAATAGTGGACACCGACGGCGTACCACTGGCAGTCGTCGGGGGTCTCCATCGTGATATTTTCGGGGCCTGCTCCGTTGCGGACGTCGATATCGAGCGTCGGGTCTTCGGGTCCCCAGTCCGCCTGCGTATTCTGGAAATACACCGACCACTGCAGGTCGAACCACTCGCCGGGCCCCATCTTGGCCAGATGAAGGTCGAGGTCGCTGCCGGTATCATCGGTCTCATCGGGATCGGCGGGATTGGTCCAGGTCAACTCGATGTGGATATTCTGGTCAGGGATCGACGTCACTTCGATGAAGGCTCGCTCGCAGGACTGAAAGCCCGAATCGTCGACCACGTCCAGTGCGATGACGTAGTCACCGGCCGTCAGGGCCTGAAATTGCTGAATCGAACCGTCGCTCTCGACTTCTTCCAATTCGACCACTGTGCCCGGCGGCGTCTCGATGACCTCCCATTGCCAGTCGATGACTTCCCCGTCCGCATCGGTACTATCCGTGCCATCGAGAATGATGGTGTCCAGCGGCGTGGCCGTTATCGAGGTCCCCGGCGTCACCGGAGCACCATCGATGGATGCAACGGCTACGGCATCCGGACAGGTCCCTTCGGCGCCACGGGCCGTCAACCCGATCTCGAGGTTGGACTGAATCGGGTCATTGTTGTTGATCATGACATCGGCTCGACGCGTTCCCTCCTCAAAGGGCACGAAGTTGGCAAAGAAATGAGCGCTCTCGTCGGGCTGGAGCGATACCACATCGTCAACCGTTCCGTCGCCATTTTGGTCCCAGCCGCCCAGGTCGAGCTCAAATACCTCGTCGTCATTGTCTTCGAGGAGCACGTCGTTGATATCGAGGCGCTCACTGCCGCAATTGGACACCGTAATCTGCTCGCGGCCGATCTCACCGATGGGGATCTGGCCGAAGTTGCGCTGTCGACCGTCGACGGCGATGCAGGGCGCATCGGCGTCGGCCGTCACATCGACTTCCCGGATCTCGGTATCGTCGTCCGCCGTCGGCACTCCTTCGAAATCATTGGTCTCGAATTGAATGGTGCCGTTATTGCCGGCACCGTCGTCGACGGGCTCATACAGTACGTCGAGCTCTAGGGCGTAGCGCTCGGGATTTTCGGCGGCTCCCTGCGAACTGTAGGGCTCGAGTTGAATCGGGAAGTCGCGGTCGCTGTCGGCGATGGTGAAATTATCGCTGCCACTATAGACGGGGTGTTCGTAAATCGTCAGTGGCCCGGAGCCGATATTGGTGATGCGGAGGTTCTGCTCCGACGTCTCTCCGATGTCCCTTAACTGAAAACGAACGACTTCCGGCTCCGGAAAAAACTGCGGCTCGTTGCCCAGCGTCTGGACGGGAATGTCGAGGCGGCTATTTTCGACAGTCGGATCGGAGTTGCGCACCTGAATCTCACCGCGATTGATCGGCGAACCATCGGTCGGCGTATATTCGATGTCGACGTCGATGGAATCGCCGGCGTCGATGGCCAACCCATCTCCGATGGTGGGCTTGGAGACGATTTCGAGCTCCTCGATGTGACCGCCGTCACCGGCCGTCAATTCGATCTCGAAGATCGACAGCGGTTCGTTACTCGACGTATTGATCAGCCTCAACGTCTCGGTGACCGAATCACCAACGTCGACCTGAGAAAACGCCACCGGCGACGGCTGGGCCTGAATCGAACCCGATTCACCATCACCGATGTTTGTGTCATCCCCACAGGCAGTCATCGAGGCCGCTGCCAACACTAAAAGCAGGCAACTGGTCGCAATCGCAATATTTCGTCTGATCATCATGTCGCACTCACCGCCGGTAGTAGAATTTGGCCACTATCGTCCTCAAGACAGGACGAATCAGGCACTCCAACGAGGTCACTGCAATAGGCCGGTGACCTCATTGCGACCTTATTGAGGATACACCATACCGAATGCTCCGACCAATTCAAACGCTGGGATTCCCAGAACAGCA
>CAYUPT010000089.1:0-3877 GCA_964446725.1 uncultured Bradymonadales bacterium
CACAGGCTCACAAACATCCCCGATAAATTGTGGCATTATTGACCTGTGGCTACTGACCGTCACCGGCTTCGGCGAGATAGGATTCCTCGCTCTCCCCATCGCCGACAAGTGTCTTGCCCAGCTCCAGAATACCGCCGAGAATGCCGAGACCGATATAGGCGACCATCAACAGCACGAACGTCACGTAGGGTTTGAATACAATCGACGCCCCCACCGACGTCACCACCACCAGACCCGCCACGGCCACTGCCCCGCCCTCCAGATTGACATCCTTGAAGGTGCGGTAGCGCACGTTGCTGACCATCAACACCGCCAGCACCACGGTGACCACGGCGACCATCTGGGCCGCTCCCGATGTCGCCACTTCCGCATACGACAGATGAGCCAATACCACTGCCACCACAGCGCCCGCCGCCAGCGGCGTGGGCAGGCCGACGAAGTACTTTTTGCTCTCCACGCCCTCGCCGCGTGCTGACAACACGTTAAATCGCGCCAGCCGCAACACCGCACAGGCGACGTACACAAAGGCCACGGCCATGCCGGCGACGCCCCAGCTTTCGAGCCCCCAGTGAAATAGCAAAAACGCCGGTGCCACGCCGAAACTAATGGAATCAGCCAGACTATCGAGCTGGATTCCCAACTCCGATTCGGTGCGCGTCATCCGCGCCACTCGGCCGTCGAAGGCGTCGCAGACCATCGACACCACCAGCACCCAGGCCGCCAACATCATCTGCGATGGACTTTGAGCCTGTGTCGACAGATGTATGCTGTAGAGGCCTGCGCCAATACTGGTGAGCGTAAATAAATTGGGGAGGAGGAACTTTGCCCTGCGAAAATCCATTCGGTACACCTCTCTTCAGAGCGTCCCGCAAACTCCAGTCGAGCGTATTGAATTCTTTCGCGGGCCTCGAAGGTACTTACCTTTAGGGAGACCGTTGTCGAAAGTCAAGAGTTGGCCTAGGGGTAGTACCATCGACGAGGTTGGATCAAGAATCGACTATCGTCAGCCCGTTGAGCCTGTCTTCCGGGATATGCCGTTCCCGATCTACTTCTGGAGTCCTGCGTTGACACTCTCTATGTTGTTGAATCAACCGGCACAACGCGCCTGCGGCAAGATTTGCACGTTGGCCGAAGCCACACTCGGCATTCTCGACGCGCCCGACGCACCGTCTACGAGTGCTCCAGGCGCAGTAATCGCCACGGCTAGCCAAACTACGGACTTATGCAACCACTGACGCTTGAAGAATTCGATCGGCGTGCCGACGATTTCGACGCCGCCGTCGAAGAGACTCCGGATATCGACCACTTCTGTTCGTCGAGCTTCTGGGTCTTGCCGGCCTGGCGGGCCTTTTTGTCGGATCACCGCCTGTGGGTTCACCAATCGGAACACGGCTTTGTGACGCTCGGAATTGGCACCGACCGCAGCCTTGGGACCTACGTCCACCCGCTGGAGGCGAGCTGGGCACTCGCCGCGCCACTGATCGGCGATGATCCGGCGGCGCTGACCCGTGAATTCGTCGACCACTGCCGGAACACCTCCGTGGAGTGGGATATTTTATTTCTATCCGGGATCAGTCCCGACTCCACGCACTTCCAACAACTTATACGCGGATTCCGCGGACATTATTCATTGGGACTTGGTCCGTCGTCGGTGCGACGGGTCGCCAGCCTGGAGGATGGACTGGAGGGATTTATGCAGCGGCGCTCGTCGAAATTTCGCTCCAACCTGCGCCGGGCCCGACGCCGCGCCGGGGACGCCGGGATCGACGTCGATTTCATCGACGCCCCCTCGCCCGACGAGGCCGGCGGCCCGATCTTCGACCGCGCCCTGGCCGTCGAGCGCAATAGCTGGAAGGCCGACGCCGACACCGGCATTATCGACGGCCCGATGAAGACCTTTTATCGGCACATGCTGCCGCGTCTGGCGCGACGCAATGCCCTTCGCTTTCTATTTCTGGAGCACGAGGGCGAGGATATCGCCTACTGCTTTGGCGGGGTATTCAACAACGGATTCCGCGGCCTCCAGATGAGCTACCACGACGATTACCGCGACTACTCGCCGGGCAATCTCGCCCAGCTCGAGATGGTCGAGCGGCTCTGCGACGAGGGCGTCCAATCCTACGACCTGGGCTCCGATATGGAGTACAAAAAGCGCTGGGGCGAAGAGGGCATCGAGACGTTGGCGGTCATCGTCCGCCAGCGCTGATCGCGCACGAGGTTACTGCTCTTCGGGGTCGGCGAAAATCTCCCAGCCCTCGAAAAATTCGTGGACCCGAACCATCAGCATCAGCGGATCTGGATCGTCGGACAATTCGTCGACGATCGTCGCCGTGGCTCGATTCTCACTTTCAATATTGACGTCTCGGCCGCGCCCATCGACGACGACGACCACTTCCTGGGGCACCGTCAAATCCGGCCCGCCGTCGTCGGATTGAAGCTCCACCGTCGCGCTCTCGTCCTTTAGAACAACGGCTACTGTCAGTCCCTGATCGTCGTGCAGTACTTCTCGCATCGCGGTACTCCCGTAAAGAAATCGCTCCCGTCGGTTCCCAACCTCGCCCTCAATTGCCGCCGGCGGCGTCGCGCGGCCCCTTGCGATCGACCTTGAGCACCAGGCTATTGGGCACGTCCTGTCCGGCGCCGGCGTCCGGCAGGGGAATTCGAACCTCGTCGGCCCCCGGATTTTCCTGAAGCCGCTGGGGAATGCTGTCGATGATCTCGCGCAATTCGTCGGCGTAGCCCTCCGGGGCATCGTCCGGGTCGTCAAAGAGTTGCTCCATGACGGTAGTGGCCTCGATGGGCTTTCTGGGATTGATGGGGATATTCTCCGCCGGATTGAGCCACTCGCCGTAGACAATCCCGGGCAGCCGGGAGGTGCCGGAGGCCCGATCGCGGAATTTCTCTGCTTTATCGGTCTTGCCGAGCTGATCGTATGCCGAGGCCCGAAGAGCGTGGGCGTCGGGGATGTCGTCGACGTCATCGACGGTGGCCTCCGCCTCTTTGACGGCGGCAATCGCCTCGCCGGCATCCATCGCCGAGATGCGACAGGCCGCCAGTTGCAGATGGCCCCAGGGTTTGTCGGGCGCGACCTCGATGGCTGTTCGGGCGTCCTCTCCGGCGGCTTCGGCACTTCCGAGCGTCAGCGACAACTGACTGCGAAGCAGGGCCGCCGGCAATACAAAGTCGGGGTCGATGCCGTCCTCGACCAGCGGCTCCAGTGTCTCGATGGCCTCCGAAGTTTGGCCGTCGACGGCCTGCAGTCGCGCCAGATTTAGCCGCGACTGCTCGTCGTCGGGATCGATGGACAGCGCGTACTCCAGGTCGCCTCGCGCCTCTTCGAAGTCGCCGTGGCGAAGCCGAATATGGCCCCGGAGCACAAAGGGCTGAGCCTCCTGATCATCGATTTCGATGGCCCGGTTCAGATCCAGCGTGGCGGCGCGGTCAAAAAACATCTCCTCGTGGACCATCGCCCGCCCCAGCAGACCCGACCAGCTCGCACCGCCGAGTCGAATTGCCTCGTTAAAGATCTGACGGGCCTCGTCGAGCTCATCGAGATAAAATAGAGAGTAGCCCTTGAGCTCAAGCAACTCGGCGCGAATTTCATCGCCGACGGTCTCCAGCGCGCTGTCGACGGCGTCGACACAGGCATCGTAGTCGTCGGATTCCAGCGCCACTTCGGCGCGGAGCAACAACAACTCGTCGTCGTCTCCGTGCTCGTCGATGGCCTTGTCGACGGCGTCTTTCGCCTCGTCGAGCTCGCCCGAAAAGATCAATTCATCGATCTCGTCGACGGCCCTCTCCAGACCATCGGCGTTGGTTGTGTCGTCGCTCTCCGTCATCGAACTCTCCGTCGCTTGCAATACACGAGATTCGGGCC
>CAYUPT010000089.1:3977-10382 GCA_964446725.1 uncultured Bradymonadales bacterium
TTTTTGTCGGGCCAGTCCTTTTCTTTGGACTCGTAGATATCGAGTCGGCGCCGCAATTCGTCGCGCAGATCGCCTTTGGTGACCATTTCGTCGACGATCAACTCGCTGGCCAGTCGATAGATGTCGATATCCTCTTCGTACTCCGCCCGTTTTTTCTCGATATACGCCGGGCGCTCGTCTTCCGGAAGATTCTGGATCTTGCGGGCATATACGGCGTTGATCGCCGCCTCCGGGCCCATCACGGCGATCATCGATTCCGGAAGGGCCAGCGTGGCGTCGGGCTCAAAGCCCGGCCCGCACATCGCGTATAGCCCGGCGCCGTAGGCTTTTCGGACCACCACCGAGATTTTGGGGACCGTGGCCTTGCTGACCGCCGAGATCATCTTCGCCCCGTGGCGGATCATCCCCTCTTTTTCGACTTTCGTTCCGATCATAAATCCCGGGACATCCGCCAGAAATACAATCGGGATATCGAAGGCATCGCATAGCGAGATAAAGCGCGCGCCCTTGTCGGCGGAATCCACGAACAGGACGCCGCCTTTGCGCATTGGCTGGCTGGCGATGATCCCGACCGGCCGACCGTCGATGCGGCCCAGGCCGGTGATCAATTCCCGGGCGAATTCGGCTTTAATCTCCAGAAATTCGGAGTCATCGACCAGATGATCGATGACATTGTGCATATTAAAGGCCCGGTTCTGATTGTTGGGAATCAGCTCTTCCAGGCTTTTGGACTGCTCAAGGGGCTCTTGGGCCTCTGCTTTCGGCGGATCCTCGCCGCAGTGCGACGGGAAATACGTCAGATAGTCCTTGCAAAAGTCGATGGCCTCTTCTTCGTCGTCGACGAGGACATCGCCGCAGCCCGACTGCTTGCAGTGGAGCTTGGCGCCGCCCATCTCCTCGAGGGTCACCTTTTCGCCGATGACCATCTCCGCCATGCGCGGTGAGCCGAGGTACATCGAGGCGTTGCCGTCGACCATGGCGACCACGTCGCAAAAGGCCGGGATGTAGGCTCCACCGGCCGCCGACGGACCAAAGAGCAGGCAAACCTGGGGGATATATCCCGACAGCCGTACCTGGTTATAAAAGATCTTGCCGGCGCCGCGGCGCCCGGGAAACATCTCGAGCTGGTCGGTGATCCGGGCGCCGGCGGAGTCGATGAGATAGACCAGCGGAATTTTGAGCCGCTCGGCGGTCTCCTGGAGTCGGATCATCTTTTCGACGGTGCGCCATCCCCAGGAGCCGGCCTTGACCGTGGAGTCGTTGGCGATGACGGCGACGCACCGCCCGTCGACGCGACCAACGCCGGTGACCACGCCATCCGACGGCAAATCGCCGGCGAGCACGTTGGCGTAGGCGCCATCTTCGATTTCGAGGCCGTCGTCAAAGAGCATCTCCAGGCGCTCGCGGACAAACATCTTGCCGCGCTCGCTGTTTCGCTCGTGGTATTTTTCTTTGCCGCCGCTGTTGATTTCGCGGCGCGTTTCCACGACTTCCCGGTCGAGTTCTGACAACTCCTCGACATCCGATTTCGACGTGTCGCTCATCTCGTGCTCCTCACTCACAAAATTGACGGCGGCGCCGATGTGGCGCCTCCGCACTCCAAAGATCTCGGGCTTTGGCCGGCGTCGATGGCGCCGGCCCAATCAGTGCGTCTACTTGCCCTCAAACTGCGGCGATCGGCCCTCGGCGAATGCCTTCAGGCCCTCTTTTCGGTCCTCCGTGGGAATGGTGACCGCGTAGGCCGCCGCCTCCAGGTCGAGACCGGACTCCAGATCGACTTCGCTTCCGGTGTCGATCGCCTTTTTGGCCTGCGCCAGGGCAATGGGCGCCGAATCGAGCATATCGCCGGCCCACTGTCGGGCCCGGGTCATGACATTGTTGGCACTGCAGGCATCGTTGACCAGATCGATTTCGGCGGCTCGTCGGCCGGAGATCTTGGCGCCGGTAAAGATCAACTCCTTGGCCCGGGCGACGCCGACGAGTCGACTCAGCCGCTGTGTACCGCCTGCTCCGGGGATAATTCCCAGTTTTAGCTCCGTCAAGCCGACCTTCGTCTCCTCGTCGACGACCCGGAGATCGCAGGCCATCGCCAGCTCCAATCCGCCGCCGAAGGCGTAGCCGTTGATGGCGCAAATCGTCGGCTTCGGAACTGAGGCGATGCGACCGAAGACGCGCCGATAATCGTCGATGCGCCGGCTGACATCGGCCTCCGACATCTCCTTTCGCTCCCGGAGATCGGCGCCGGCGCAAAATGCCTTGGGCCCGGCGCCAGTGACGATGACGACGCGCACGTCATCGTCGTAGTGAATCTCATCGAATCGCTCCCCCATAGCATCGACGAGTTCGCCGTTTAGCGAATTCAATGCGTCGGGGCGATTGAGTTTGAGCACACAGATGCCATCATTATCGATGTTCGACGTGAGTACAGGATTTTGTTCTTCCGTCATCTCCATCCACCTTCGTCGGATTGCGTTCGAAGACCTCGCAAACTGGGCTAAACTTTCAATAATGATGCCAATGCGCAAGCAACAAAACGACAACGACTCGTCTACCGCCGACGACCACCGCGGCGCCGATTCATCGCAATCGCTTCCGGTCCTCAAAGGCCGGTCCACATCACTGGTCGAGGCCCCCAAGGAGGGCGCGAAGGTCGTCATCGAGCGCGGCGCCGATGTCTACTTTGCGGCCTGTCGACGCATCGCCGGATTCTTGAATCGCGACGACTGAACAACGTAAAAAGCCCCCGGGCGACGCCCATTTCGACATCGACCGGGGACTGTGGCGTCACGTTGTATTACCCGTATGAGCCGCCATCATAGGTAGATCCGCAGGTGGGCACCGCCCCAGGTAAGGCCCCAGTTGCGACCGAAAAAATCCAGGGGGATGACGCGCACCGAGGGTCGAAACTCAAAGACCAGATCGACGGGAACATCGGGAAAGAGCAATTCCAGTCCCGCAACGCCCTGAATGCGGGCCTCCAGGGAACGCGTGTAACGAGCCGCCGAAATTCCGACCGTCCCACCGAATCCGATATTCCACGCCACCTGTACGGCGCCCTCGTCGAGAAGAATATCCTGATTAAACAGCAGGTCTCCGCTAAATCCGAGGGCCTGGCTTCTTCGTCGCCAGGAACCCAGCACGCCCTGAAGGGCTGTATCGCCGGAATGGACTTTGCCCGATATTCCGGAGACCCCGGTGGCCTGTCCGACGCCGACGCCAAATCCGTCGGGCCGGTCTTGCGCTTCGGCTCCGGCGGGCAGGGCCATCATCATCGTCACTGCCACTGCCAAGACTATTGCAAATTTTTTCATCGGCTCTCCTGTTTCCAAAATCATTGTATCATCTCTCGACGCCGGTAGCGCCGCCATTATCAGTATACGGCGCGGCGGTTTGAGCCAGCGCCGACTCCCAGTACTCTTTACAGACTTTGGCTCCAATGACCAACTGCCGGTGATTATCGCCGTGCATGGTCCTTCATAATATCGACCAGTACCTCCTGCAGACTCCGGTCGGTGGCCTCCGCACTTTCGGGAGACGGAATCCGCCAGGCCGTCCGCAGTCCCCAGTATCGAAAGGGCTCGATGTCGACGGAGGACGCCGTCAACGCCGGCCACTCGACTCGGGAGGCAATCGGCTCGCACGTCTGGGTCCGGCGCAGGTGGCGCGGCTGCCAGGTCTGACTGACAACAATGGGTCCGAAGACGCCATCAGCCACAATATAGGTCTGGAGCCACTCGCGGCTGATATCGACGACGGCGGCGACGTTTCCATCTTCTTCTCGAAACAACTCGAATTCGACGGATTCTTCGGTATCGAGCCTGTCGGCGTCCACTTCCAGGGGCTCGGAAATCTCGACGGGCTCCAGGCCGTAGTCATCGCGCGACAGCGCCCGGTTGAGCTTGCGCGCCGAGCTGCGGACATAGGACTCGACGAATTCATCGCATTCCTCCACTTCATCGTCGATCTCGTCAGCCGCGACATCGTCGCTGATGCCGACACCGACGAGGAGCACCATCGCTGCGATGACGACTCCACTCATCGGTTGTTGTATCTCTGTGCTGTACATCGACTTCCCTGGTCACACCCTCGTTTTCCACATGTGATCTCCCGAGCGTTCACACCCCGGCGATCAGAAACGACTACACCACTGGACCTTACACCAGACGCCGCCATGCCCCAACCGCCCCGTCGCCGGCAGCGATCCCGAGTCCACAATATCGCTGCGCTCGTGAACACCCCACCGAGGACACGGGGGTGAAAAATATTTCACTGGCGCCGTGTTGAGCTGCCCCCACAATGGGAATCGTAAAAGATTCATTGCTTTCGACGATTCGACGAATTGCTTTCGCCGACAGGAGTCCGCACGTGAAGAGTCGCTTTGTCATCGACGCCGTCGTCCAGCAGACGACGATTCTGGTCGCCCAGCTGGCGACGGCCAAGGGCATCCGCGCCCCGCTGTCCCATGTGGCGGACCGCGTCTTTTTAGACCTGGCCAATTCCATCGAGGCCCAGGGAGTCCCGCGCAAAGTCGCCGCCGATATGTTTGGCATGGCGCTTCGCTCCTACCAGCTCAAAGTCCAGCGCCTCGAGGAGAGCGCCACCGAGCGCGATCGCTCGTTGTGGGAGGCGATCTACGACTTTATCGCCGACGAGGGCATGGTCCAGCGCGCCGGGGTGCTGACCGAATTTTGCCACGACGACGGCGCCAGCGTCCGCTCGATCCTCAATGATCTGGTGGAGACGGGACTGGTCTTTCAGACCGGCTCCGGCCGCACCCGGGCCTACCGCGTCGCCAGCGACGAGGAAGTCGCCGATATGGCCGTCGCCGGCGCCCAGGAGGCATTTCCCTGGGTCGTCTGGGTTCACCTGTACCGCGGCGGCGCTCAGACCGTCGACGAATTGGCCGATACTGTCGGCGCCGATGTCGACGAGGTCTTCGAGGCCATCGAAACGCTGCGCGCCGACGGTCGCGTCACCCAGCGCGACGACGGCCGCTTTCACTGCGATCGATGTCTCATCCCGCGCGACGCCTCCGAGGGCTGGGACGCGGCGGTCATCGATCACTTTCGGGCCGTCGTCGTCGCCCTGAGCGTCAAATTGCGCCAGATGGCGGAGCCGACGCTTCCCGCAGAGAGCGTCGGCGGCTCGACGTACTCCTTCGATCTTCACGCCGATCATCCCTACCGCGACGAGGTCCGCTCATTGCTGAGCGACACCCGCGACCGAATCAGCGCCCTGGCTCGAAAGGTCAAAGCTCACAACGACGAACAGGGCCGCGACGAGATCGACGAAAAAGTGACATTTTACTTCGGCCAATCCGTCGTCGACGTCGACGATGGCGCCGAAATCACACCGGGAGATGAATGATGATGCGACGGATTGTACCACTGCTCACACTGATGGCCGCCCTCTGTACACTCGCCGCCTGCAGCGGCGGGCCCTCTACCGATAGCGAGACCCACTGGATGCAGAGCTGCAGCGAAGACGACGACTGCGGCGACGGACTGGACTGTCTGTGCAATGTCTGCACGTCCGCCTGCGACGATAACTGTTCATCGGTGGCCGGCGACGCCACCTGTGTCGACACCGATGACGAGTGTACGGACACCGACGCCATCTGCCTGGCGGAATGCATCGATGCCGGCGACTGCCCCGACGACTTCCAGTGCGACGAAGGCACCTGCCAACTGGAGGAGGACTTCCAGGTCTCGGAAAACGAATCCAACGACGAGTCCGGAGACCTTGCGACGCTACCGGCGCTGGCCTTCGATACCGATTGTGCCCCCGAGGAAAACCCCAATAACTGGCAGACGCCCTGTGACTGGGTGCTCGACGCCGACGCCTTCATCTACGGCACCCTCCAGGACGTCACATTCTACGACGAATGGGACGACACGCCCGATACGCCGCTTGAGGAATGCCCATCATCGACCACTGAAGAGGCCATGCAATTGACCATCGACGTCGACGACATCCCCCGTGGTGATGTCGACGGCGAGACCGTGGACGTCATGCTATACCGCTCCAAGTACAGCGTCTGGTCGCCGACGCCGCGCTGTACCGACGACGCTCCAGCGACACCGAACTGGAGTGAGCACAGCTACGACGACCCCGGCGTCGGGCCTCTGGATATCGACCAGAAACTGGGCCTTGCCGTCGACGAGTCCGACGCCGGCTACCTATACTCCGACGATATGGTCGATCCCTTATTCGTCGAGCGCGGCGATGGCGTCTATTTCCAACGAGGCTCCGCCTTTGGCTGCCACACCCTGTCGAGCAGTGACTTCGAGAGTCTCAGTTTTGAGGGCTTTTTAAGCACCATTCGGAGCTGTCGAGACGACAGCGATGAAGAAGTCGGCGCCTGCGAATACACCGGCCACTTCCCCTGCTTTGGCGATGATTGCT
>CAYUPT010000090.1:0-10382 GCA_964446725.1 uncultured Bradymonadales bacterium
TGACGGCCCGGGCCCCGCGCTCGGTGCCCGCACACTGGCTGATAAGAACTTCCTCTGTGGTCTTACCGTCGACGACCTCCATCTGCTGCTGAACCGGAATACAGTCCTCGGAGGGCTGCTGATGACCATCGAGCGGCTGGACATGGACGTCGTAACAGCCGGCATCGAGGACCACGAAATAATCGGCGAACAGGTGCTCCGAGTACTCATCGAAGGGATTATCGACGAAACTCGGTAAATCTCCGGGAAGGCTCATATCCTCCTTCAGGGCCTTTTGTTCGGGCTCCATCAACGGTTCTTCTTCTCCGCACTCGGTGATGGTGTACTCCATGTACTCCACATCACTTTGCGGCTCCAGTTGCACGGCAATGGCGGCACCGGTCCCATCGAATTGATCCGGCGAATCATCGCCGGCCTCGCCACATCCTATGGAGGCTGCGAGTGCAACGGCACAACAAGCGGCAGTCCATCGTTTGAACATAGGTTCCCCTCATCAATCACATCGATTGCATCTGCGAATAGACACCGGCACTGCACCTGATTCGCCGGTTGGCCCATTCCACGACCCGCCCCCGGTGGCCAACGCCGCCGGGCAGCACTTCGAACCGCGGCCCCAGGGAGCCCCCCTGAGGTGAGAATACTGCCAGTACTGACTTCTCTACCACAAACCTAAGCGTCGCCGCCGTTGTTCTCCAGTTTTCTCCCCGAAAGCCCGGGCCGCCCGCCGTCGGATCGATGGCCGGTACCGAGCCTCTTATCGTTCGACTTCCCGGATTCGCCCCTTATATTTTGCTCAGTTGCCACAAACCACCGACAACAGCGATCCCGGGGGGGAATCGGTATGGGTCACCAGCCCGTTGGGCCAACAACACCACACCTTCGATGCCGCATCCGCCAATGGTGGTGGATCGGACTCGTCATCGTCGTCTTCAGCGGCTGTGAGACACTGGACGACATTCAACTGACCGGACCTCTGGAGCCACCGGAGGACAGCGCCGGGTTGGAGGCCACTGACATCGATTCGGGACCGGCGATCCCCGACTTTTCGATGGTATCGGCCGGCCTTTTTCACACCTGCGGACTGGACCGCCAGGGCCGGGTCCACTGCTGGGGCCTGGACGTTCTGGGGTCGACGAGGCCACCGGAGGGTTCGTTTATCGCTCTTTCGTCGGGGCTTTTCCATAGCTGCGGGCTCGATATCGACGGCCGCCCCCAGTGCTGGGGGACCAATACCTCACAGCAACTCGACGCCCCGGACCGAGCCTTCGTCGACATCGACGCCGGCGGCGCCCACACCTGCGGCATCGACCAGAGCGGCGACGCCATCTGCTGGGGCTCGAATAATAACGGTCAGGCCGACGACCAGACCGGCCCCTTCGACACCGTTTCCGCCGGCGGCGCCCACACCTGCGCCATTGCCAACAGTGGCGAAATCTCGTGCTGGGGATCGAATTCCCACGGTCAAGCCAGCGCCCGGGAGGGATCATTTATCGACGTCGCCGCCGGCAGCATCCATACCTGTGCCGTCCAGTACGAGGGCAGTGCCCTGTGCTGGGGCGCCGACGACGACGGCCAGGCCGATCCGCCCGTCGGCTACTACGAGAGCGTCTCCGCCGGAAGCGCCCATAGCTGTGCCATTGAGCGCGACGGCGGCGTTTCGTGCTGGGGATCGAATTCTCACGGCCGCTGCAATACCCCGCCCGGCGATTTTCAATCCGTGACCGCCGGCGACTCCCATAGCTGTGGGATCGACACCGACGGCGACATCGCCTGCTGGGACCCCGACGTCCAGCCCTGGGCGCAGCCCGACCGCGAGCAATTGGCCCGAAATTACGACGGCGACGAGTCGTGACCCCGGCGCCGACAGGCCCTATTTGCGTCGTGCTTCCGGCAAAAACACGATGGAAAACGACGTCTCCGGATAGCGCGACGCCACCATTCGCGGCAATCCGTCGAGTTCCGGAAACCAGGCCGCCGTCTTCGGCCGCGCACTCAGGGCGGCGACGAGCGTGTCGTCGCCGACGACGTCGTCGAGCTTATCGGGCAGCTGCGTCCAGTCATCAATCGCCTCAAATTCGGACTCCATCTCCGGTTCGGCGGCATCGAAAAACTCCCGTTCGTGTTCCAGGTGCTCGTCGACGCAGATGGCCCGCAGGTCGGCATCCAGCCGCGACGCCAGCAGTTTCAGATCGTGAACGGCTTCAAAAAACCCGGGGCTTCGCTCGGCGAAGGGGGGAATCGTCACCACCACCTCGCCGAAGGTATTGACGGGCTGCAGGAAGCGATTGACAAAAATCATCTGGCGCGTCTCGGCCAGAAGCTGGTCGAGCACCGTCCCGAATAGCCGCTCTCTTGCCGAGACCTGACCATTCCAGCCGATGATGATCATCGACGCCTGTTCTTCCTGGGCGGCCCGCGCAATCCCGTGGGCCACATTCATGCCGATACGCGTCAGCGGCTTGACCGGAACCTCCGCTTCGGCGCCTCGCTCGATGGCGTATTTCATCCGATCTTGCTTGAGCTGGATCTGCTCTTCGGTCTCATTTCCGTCGGGCACGACCATCAACGGATAGATCGGTTCTTCGCAGTCCCGATCGCGCATCAAAAACGCCATCTCCAGAAGGTCGTCGGAGGTCTCGGGATTGGCCACCGGAACCAGAATCCGCTCCGGCGCCGCGCCATCCTCCGGCGGCTTCCGCTCTTGCTGACGGGCGACCTTGCGGCCAAATTTTTCGACAATCGACGTGCCCAGAATACTGCTGACGAGGATCATCAACACCACGGCGTTGACCACCGCGGAGTCGAAGAGCTCAATTTCAAAACCGACCAGTGTCACCGCCAGCGTCGCCGCCGCCTGCGGGACGCTAAGACCGTAACTGACCCAGCCCTCGTCGGGCGTATAATTGTAAATTCGCTGCACCAACTTGGCGGCGATCATTTTGCCGATGGCCACCAATGCCACCAGGATGCCGGCCAGAATCCATACATCGACGCCCTCAAAGAGCATGCCGATGTCGATGAGCAATCCGACATAGATCATGAAAAAGGGGATAAAGAATGCCTGCCCCACAAAGCGCACCCGGGCCATGATCGTACCCTGTTCGGGCACCAGACGATTCATGGCCAGCCCACCGACAAAGGCCCCGATAATCGGCGCCAGCCCCACCAATTCTGCCAGAAAGGCCGTCCCGAACAACACGGTCAGCAAAAAGCCAAATTCGATCTCCGGCCGGTTCTGAACGGTGCGAAAAAAGAGGTACCCCACTTTCGGAAGTCCCCACAGCACCAGAAAGACAAATAAACTGACCAGTGTCGCAAATAGCAACCACGACCCCACGGTGGCGTCGCCGCTCTCCAGGGCTACGACGATGGCCAGCGCCGTCAGCGACAGCGTATCGGTCACCAGTGTCCCGCCCAGGGTCATGGTCACCGCCGTATTTTTGAGTAGCCCCAGCTTGGCGGCGATGGGAAACGCGATCAGCGTGTGGGACCCGATGATCGATCCCAGCAACAGTGCCGCCGGGAACGTAAAATCGAGCACAAAATATCCGATCAAAATGGAGCCAGTCTGGGGGATGAAAAACGAGATCAACCCGAAACTCAGGCTCCGCCCCCTCAACTCCTTAAATCGGGCCAGATCCAGCGACAGACCGGCCTGGAACATCAGATACATCAGCCCCGCGGTCCCCATAATCCCCATAAAGTCCGGGGGCATGGCGTCCGGATCGTGGGTCAGAAGATTCAGCGCCGAGGGACCGACGATGGCGCCGGCGATGATCAATCCGACGATCCCCGGAATTTTGACCTTCTTGGCCGCTTCCGGCACCACGAAGAGAAGTGCCATCAGAAGCGCAAATATCAATACCGGGTTCGACAGCGGACGCGTAAATTCAGGTACAAAATCCACCACTTCCTCTCATATTTCTCAAATCACAATGGAGACACCGTGTATCGCAGTGATCTCCAGTTGTCACCCCGCCGATCCGCTGAGTTGGCCGCGACGTCGACAACGCAGTCTTCGAAACCTACACTGGCCCCGTCGGTGGTATTCGGTATTGCACTGCGCCCGATGGCGTCGAATAAACACCGCCATTCGAATTGTTTTCATCCCCACCAGTCGGGGCGGCAGTTGTCGCTGCTTCATGTCCTTTTTACGGTCTGTCGATCATGGCCAACCTCAATATTCGCAATTCGTTTAAGCTGGTCACCGACGTCTCCCAGTGGGGACTGCTGACGTGGCCCGCCGAGAGCCGACGACGGCTGATCATCTGTACCGTGCTCGCCACTGCGGCGACCGTGGCCTGCGCCCTGGGCAGTTCGACCTATATTCTCGACCACAGCGCGTCGGTCTTTCTCAACCTGGTGCTCATCACCGTCAACATGATGATGATGCTCATCGCCGCCTTTTTGCAGACCGTATTGGTCGGCGATTTGTTTTTTTCGGGCAACTGGCGCCGCGAGGTCTTTCTGGCGGAAACGAACGACGACAGCGATTCCGTCGATGTCTCTGCGGTCAACGACCACAACGCGGAGTTCATTATTATTTTGTGTCTGGCCATCGTCGCAAACGCCGTGGGACTGAACTTCGCGGCCGGCGACTTCTTTACGCAGTACCACGACGAGGGGTTTTTTGAGGTGCAGATGCGCGCCGAAGCCCCCGACGAGCGAATCCACGCTCTGGAAAATATCGCCGATCCCATCAACAACCGGCTCTGGGAGCGCGATGGACTGCGTGAGCTCGTCGTCGACTCCTTCGAAGACCCCGACAGCGACGTCCGCCAGCAGGCCATCTGGACGGCCGGCGCCCTCGACATTCTGCGCTCTCGCAGTGAACTCCGCGACCTCGCCGTCGACCACGACGACCCCGAGACCCGCGCCGAGGCCGCGTTTGTACTCGGCAAACTCGGGCGCGACTCGGCGAGCCTCGAAATTCTCGAAGACCTGATCGACACCGACCACCCCAGAGCGGTTCGCATCGGCGCCTTTCGCGGCCTGGCGATGATGGAGGACGATCGCGCCGTTCAGCGGATTCTGGAATTTATCGACGATCCCGACGAAGAGGTCATGGCCCACGCCTTCTGGGCACTGGCCCGGATTGGAAGCGACGAAGCCCGCGACGACGTACGACAGGTCGTCGAGGACGAAGAGGACCGGGAGAGCACTCGATTTTGCGCGGCCCTCGATGCCTTCAAACTCGTCGCCACCGAAGACGACGCCGACTGGGCCAGGCGCCGATTTAGGCGCACCGACCGCGACGTCGAGTGCGAGATGATGACCTTTGAGGAACCGAACGAAAATATCCACTACGTCATCTGGGGCGAGTCGGTCCGGGTCAAATGGCTCAAGACGGTGGGCAATACCGATCCCTTCTCCCATCACCGCTGGATCAAGCGCCTTATCGGCGACCCGGAAGAAGAGGTTCACGTCCGCGATGTGGCCGCCGAAATCAACCGTCAAATGGGCAGCGAGCCCAACTGAATAGGCGCCGGCGTTGCCGGGGTTGAGTTTGTGGCCCCCACCGCCTACTATTTTCGCCTACCGAATCCTACGACCATCACGACACGTCTGCCGAAAGCGCTGGATGTTCCGCATCAAGACTGACATTCGACACTACCGGTGCGAGAGTCCGGGCAAAGTCGAGCGACTGATTCGCAACTGGGTCATTCGGCCCTCGGACCTCATCTACGACGACGACCACGACCGGTGGCGCCCGATTGGCAATCACCAGGAGTTCTGCGATCTCTTCGAGTCGCTCGAGGAGCGCCACGAAGACCAGCCGGAGACCCTCATTACCGACACCGACGCTGCGACCGGTTCCGGCGATGGCCCGACGGCGGCGCGACGGCGCACAGTGGCTCAACAGCGCCCGCCGAAACCGGCCGACGATGTCGAGGGCGTGGTCCGCGATGGCGATGAAATCACGATGATGACCGAGCGGACCCTCCAGCTCATCAGTGATGACGACGACGGGCCCGCCGATGTTCCTGAACCCGGGGCCGACGTCGAGCGCGCCGGTCCCGACGAGCCCACCGGTCGCATCGAACAGCCCGAATTCCGCGAGCAAGACGCCGCTGCCGACGAGCCCTCAACGCCGGAACAACCGGACGGCTCCAAGCCGGATCCCGACGGCGCCCGCCAGCAACAACCGGGGCGCGACGGCCTTCCAGAAGAGCTCTTTGTCACTGCCGAACTCCAGGACGACAGCGACGCCTCCAGCGAGGACGACGACGCGGCGCCTGAATCCGGCGGCGACGTCATGACCTCCGTGGAGGACTCGCTACTGACCTCGAAACCCGACGATGGGCACGACTGGAATATCGTCGTCGACAATGAGTCACGGACGGCGTCCGCAGAACCCGACGCGCAATCGGCGGACAAGCACCGCAGCGAGGCCCAACAACGCATCGACGAGCAACCATCGGTCTCGGATGGCGGCGATGCACCGGCCACGGCCGACGAAGGCCACGGCGGCGATGCCGACCGGGCCGTCGACGCCGAACCCCAGACGGCAGACTCCGAGATCGCCGTCGAGTCCATCGACGACGCCGATATCGAGCCCCTGGAGGTCGACGAAGAGGCCCTCGACGACGCCTTTGACGACCTGGAAGACAGCGCCGTCGAGGCCCGAAAGCGCGACGGGGATTCGCAGCAGGAAGAACCGGAAGAAATCGATATCGAGGCCCTCCACGAGGCGATTCCCGACGGTTACGAAGCGGAGTTTCTGGTGCCCATCAAACCCTCCGAACAGGCACTGCAGATGGGCCTGCAACAGACCCGCGCGTCGACGGCTCAACGGGACCGGCGATACTCCAAACCGCAGCGCAAAGAGGGGGGCCGGGTCATCCGAAAGACCTATCGCCTCCGGCCCCATCCGCTGCTGGCGTATCTCCCCGTCGATCCCGGCGACATCGATATCGATCGCGATCTGCTGATCACGGCAGGCGCCATCGCCGTTGCGATCATTGTTCTGGCCACCGCTCTCATGTTGGCCACCTGACCGCCCGTTGCCCCGGTTAACCGGCGCGACAGGACGTCCAGGGCGAGTCGGCGTCGATGTAGCGCCATTTCCAGTCCACACAGTCGCCGCAGGTCTCGCGGTTGAGTCCGATGCGCGCCGTCTCTTCGATGGCCGAAGGCCTCCGTTGCCACACCGCTTCGCCGGCCTCGAGATACAACTGCTCGCCGATCGGTACTCCACTTAGCCGGGGTCGAATCGCGAGTGCCTGGCACAATTTCCCGGGACCGCTCAACAGATCTTCGACTCGCGACGGGTCGTATTCGTCGGGCGACTCCACCAGCCCGCGATCGACGGCCATTGCCGCCTGACCCTCCAGGGGCTCGGCGGCCCGTATCAATATCGCCCCCGGCCCGACCTCCGATGGAGCGCGCAGGTTCAGGCAGTGGTACATCCCGTAGATGGTGTACACGTAGATCAGCCCCGGCGGCCCGAACATCGGTTGGGTTCGCTGCGTCGGTTCTCCGCTGGCGGCGTGGCTCGCCGGGTCGTTGGGGCCTTCGTAGACTTCCACCTCCACAATCCGGGCCCGGCGAATTCGCTCCTCGACCTCCCGCACCAGATGGCGCCCGATCAGACCTCGGGCCACGCGGTGGATATTGCGTTCGAAAAATTCGGAGGTTATTTCCCGGTATCTCGACTCTTCACTCATCATCTCTCTCAGAAGCTGTCATCGCGCCCTCCGGGGCCGGGGTTCCGCACCAATCGGGACGTCGACGACATAAATCCGTTTGATTTTTTGTTGTCCTGTGGAGACATTAGGCAGCAGTTCCGATGCTGACGATGGGATTTCAGGCAACACCAATTTCGCTTACTGCTTTAGGATTGATCATGGGCTTTATTCCCTCTGTAGTCGAAGAAACACACCGCGGCGAGCGCGGCTGGGATATCTTCAGTCGCCTCTTGAAAGACCGGATCGTCTTTCTGGGGACACCGGTCAACGACCAGGTCTCCAATAGCATTATTGCTCAGCTTCTGTATCTGGAAAGTGAGGACCCGGACAAGGACATCAGCCTGTATATCAATTCGCCGGGCGGAAGCGTTACCGCCGGTCTCGCCATCTACGACACCATGCGCTACATCGGCCCCGAGGTCTCGACGATCTGCATGGGACAGGCAGCATCGATGGGCGCCTTGTTGTTGACGGCCGGCCAGGCCGGAAAGCGCTTTGCGCTGCCCCACTCCCGAATTTTGATCCACCAGCCGATGCTGCGCGGCGGCATGGGCGGCCAGGCCTCGGATATCGAAATCCAGGCCCAGGAGATTTTGCGCCTTCGCGAGCGACTCAACAAAATCTTTGTCGAACACACCGGCCAACCCTTAGAGCGCATCAAAGAAGACACCGATCGCGACAACTACATGAGCGCCATCGACGCCAAGGAATACGGCCTGATCGACACTGTCATCGATTCTCGGCAGGTCCACGACGAAGCCGAAGAGTTGGTCAACGAAGAGTCCGACGACTGAGGGATCGCCATAGACGTCGGCGCCTACCCGGCGGCCATCGCCCGCAATACGGCGCCGACGTCGGCTTTGATCGGCTCCATCCCCTCGTCGGGCGGGCCGACACAGGACGGACAGCCCTCCTCACAGGGACACCCGGCCAGAAGTTCGGCGGCCCGCTCGATAAACGCCTGATGCTCGTCGAAAAGCCCCTCGCCGATGCCGACGCCGCCCGGGTATTTATCGTAGATGTAGACATGGGGGTCGTAGATGGCGGGACTGATCTTTCCGGGCTCCAGGGTCGTGGCCTCTCCGTCGGCGTCGCGAACTTTGAGTCCGTCGAAATCCTGACTCAACCACTGGTCGTGGTTGACCGAGCCGATGCATAGATCCAGATCTCTGGGATCGCACATCATCTTGAGGCTGGCGGCGGTCAACAAAATCTGGCCCGCCCCCTGGACCAGTCGCGCCCAGCGATCGGGCTGATCGTCGAAGTCTCGACCCAGATCGGAGAAGGCGCCGGCCCGAAAGTGAATCCAGTAGGCCATGGTGTGCAAGTCGAGCTCCGGTAAATTCAGCTCCCCGTAGCCCACATTTTCGCCGGTGCCGAATTTGATCTTCTTGTAGCCCACAAATCGCTGGGTGACCCGCACCTCTCCGAAGCCGATCTGTGTGCGCCGGGGCTCGCGCTCCTTGAACGCATCCAATACGTGCACCGACGAGTAGTGCATGGCGGTGGTGTAGTAGCCGTCATCGCTCTTTTGGACGTAGGCCCGGCGCTCGTCGTAATCGAGTCGCTCCACCCGATAGGGCTCACCGCTGATTTGGTAGACCGCATTGGGATACAGCTCCAGATGGGCGCTCTCGAAATCAACTTCGGCGACCACATTGGGCTGGGCGCCGGTCTCGTCGACGACGACAAAATTTTCCTCGGCGAGACTGCGAAGACTCACTTCGCTGGCCGGATAGGTCCGCGTCGCCCACTTCCATCGATCGCCCCGGCGCTGCACAACCCCCATGTGGCGCTGCAAAAACTCCAGAGAATCCGCCGTCTGCTCCTTGCTCAGCGCCCCGAAGGCCTCGCCGTCGCTCCACTCCAATTCGTAGCAGGCGCACTTGAGGTGTTCGACGGCGATCAGCAAATTGCCGGCATCGATGCGCGCCGCCTCCGGCGACTGACCGAGAAAGTAGTCGGGGTGATTGATGATGAATTGATCCACCGGATCGTCGCCGGCGATCACCACCGCCAGACTGGTTCCATCGCCCCGTCCGGCGCGTCCGATCTGCTGCCATGTGGAGGCAATCGTCCCCGGATACCCGGCGGCGATGCACACGTCGAGGCTGCCGATATCAATGCCCAACTCCAGTGCATTGGTCGAAACCACGCCCTGGAGCCGCCCATTGCGCAGCCCGCGCTCGATGGTCCGACGCAAATCCGGCAGATAGCCGCCGCGATAGCTGGCGATGCGATCGGCGAGATGCGCGGTATGTCGACTTCGCTCCAGTCTACTCTTGAGGCGATTGACCAGAATCTCGACCGACTTGCGGCTGCGGGCAAAAATGATGGTGCCACTGTCGCGCTTGAGTGCCTCTTTGGCGACCTGACAGCCCACCGTCAACGGGCTCTTGCGCCGCATCTGTTCGGCATCGATGATCGGGGGATTCAGAAAGCAGACAAATCGCTCCGCCGCCGGCGCCCCGTTGTCGTCGACGAGCTCAAAGTCGGCGCCCGTCAGATTCCCGGCCAGCTCGGTCGGATTGGCGATCGTCGCACTGGTGCCCACAAAGGTCGGATCCACCCCGTAGTGATTGCAGATCCGCCGCAGCCGCCACAGCACATTGGCCACATGACTTCCAAAGACACCCCGAAAGGTATGAAGCTCGTCGATAACGACGTAGCGCAGTTACTTAAAAAAGCTCGCCC
>CAYUPT010000091.1:0-10276 GCA_964446725.1 uncultured Bradymonadales bacterium
CATCAAAATCTTCTCGGCGAGGACTCGGTCCGCTATACGCAACAGGCTCCTAGCCCCGGCGTCTTGACGGTCCGCCAGCGCCACTGCGATAGTCGCCACTGCGTGACGTCGCGTCCGGGGAACCCGGTGTGAATCCGGGACGGCCGCGCCACTGTATGCGGTGATGTCGTCGATCAAATGCCACTGTCTCTTCGAAGACGGGAAGGCGATCGGCGACGAACGAGCCCTCAAGCACGGGCTTTGGAGAGCCGCAAGTCAGGATATCCGAGCGACGTCGTTGACCGATACTTCAGTGCTCTTCGCGATCTGAGAGCAAGACGTCGTCTGCATGCCCGTTCTGTATTACATCCCTATCCATCGCCCCCGTTGCAGTGAGCATCAATTCCAGCTCACCGCCGCGGCGCTGTGTATTATGGTGGCATTCCTCTGGAGTCCGCCGTCCTATGCCGACGATGAGCCGCAGACGTCTTCCGATGGCGACGAGACGGAGGCAGTGACGGTGACCACCGTCGACGAGGCCGGTTTTCAACGAGACGACGAGCGATTTGCCTCGGGAATGGTCACCCGAATCGCCACCGACGATCTGGCATTTCGCGGCGCCGATCTGGGCGATGCGCTGGCGTCGGTCAGCGGCGTCTACGTCCGGCGCCAGTCGAGCCGCGGTCAGCCGGCGCACGTCTCGATACGGGGCGGGAATTCCCGCCAGATGGCCGTCGAACTCGATGGACTCCGCATCAGCCAGCCGGTGGGCGCAGGCTTTGACGCCGCTTCTCTGGGCACCGGCGGCATCGATTCCGTCGATGTCCACCGCGGTTCGACGGCCACCACCTACGGCGGCGGCGCCGTCGCCGGAGCGCTCCGGCTCCATCCGACCCAGGCGTCCGCCGACGGATGGGAGTTAAAGGGACGGGCCAGCGCCGGAAGTTTTGGAACCACCGGATTCGACGGCGCGGCCTCGATCGGCAGCGACAACGCCGGGTTGCGCATCCACGCCGGCTTTGACCACAGCCGCGGTGACTTCGACTTCGTCGACGACCAGGGCACCGAGCACACCCGCATCAACAACGATCACCGCTCCATCGACGCCGGCACCACCGCTCACATCGAGGGCGACGACCACCGCCTGCGATGGACCGGATTATTTCGCGACGGACAATCCGGAAGTCCCGGCCCGTCGGAGTTCCAACAGACCTTTGACGGCGCCCGCAGCAACGACCGCCGGGCGCTGACGACGCTGCGCTACGACGCCACCTCCATTGTCGACAACGAGCACATGATCGTCGACGCCTACGCCACCGCCGGCGCCCAGCACCACAACAAGCACTACGAAAATGAGCGCGGAGTCCTGACGCGCCAGCCCTACGAAAGCCACTCCACGGCCCGCACACTGGCCGTCTCCGGCGGCCTCTCGTCGTTGATCGGCGACAGCCACCTGGCGCGAATCGACGTCGACGGCCGCATCCAGGACTTTGGCTCGGTCACCGACAATGTGGAGACCACCCGCCTGGACGCCACGCGCACAACCGCCGCGGTATCGATCTCCGACGAGTGGCTCCTCGCCGGCGACACCTTTAGCCTGGTGGGCGCTCTTCGAGGCGAGTTCAGCCGCACGGAATCGACCGATGAATCTCGCCCCCTTCTGCCGGCGTTGGGCGCTATCGCCCGGGTCGATCGGCGCCTGGAACTTCGCGCCAATATCGCCCGCACATTCCGGATCGCCGACTTCGACGAATTGTATCTGGATACGGAAGCGGTGCGCGGCAATCCGGATCTGAATCCCGAGGAGGCCTGGACGGTGGATACCGCCGTCGAGCTCGGCGCCGGCGACGACCCGGCGGCCCTCCAACTCGCCTATTTCGATCACCACATCGATTCCATGATCTTGTTTTTGCCGGTGTCGGCCCGGCTCTTCGAAGCGCAGAACCTCCGCGGCGCCCGCTCCCGGGGGCTGGAGGCCAATTTACGCACCGATGTCGGCGATCGATGGACGACCCGAACCTCCTATACCTACACCCGAGCTCATCGGCGCGGCGACGGCGAGACCACCACTCAGCTCCCCGGCCAGCCCCGCCATCGGTTGTCGATGGAGTCGACGATCGACCTCAGCGGTCTGTCGGTGTGGTCCGAGCTTCCGGAAGTTCAACTCCAGCCCTCGGCAAATTTTCGAAGCGGCGTCAATCTCGACAACTTCGGTCATCTGCGAAACGACCCGTCGCTGCGCCTGAACTTCGGCGCCACGATCGCCGTCAACCAGCAGCTACGAGCCGGCGTCCAGATTCGCAATATCCTCGACGACCGGCGCGCCCAGGACAGCCTCCACCGGCCGCTACCGGGCCGCTCGCTCTTTGCGTCTATCGAAGTTCGAAGCCAGCAACAGCGCGGAGAGTAGCTATGATGTATCGACGCCCCGGACAGAAATCATCGGTCCCTCGATCGACAATCGCCGCCCTGGCCTCATTGCTGGCAGTGGCCACAGCCCTCGCCGGCTGTCCGGAGTCGGCCCCCGATGACACCGTCGAATTTCGCACCGACGCCGTCTGCGACGACGGCGCGCCGGCCTACGATGCGACACTGACGCCGCGCCTTAGCGAAACCGGCCCATCGCCCAATGATATCGCCGCCGGCGACGACGCCCTGTGGATCGTCGAAAGCGACGGCAATACGGCCGGGCGATTCGATCTGGCGACAGCATCGATGCACAGCGGTTGGATCGACGTCGGCAATGACCGCAATCCCTACGGAATCGCCGTCGACGGCACCGCCGACGAGGTGTGGATCGCCAATTTCCTGTCGCATACGGTGACCGTCGCCGACGGCTCGTCGCGAGAGATCATCGCCGAAATCGACGCCCCGGCGCTGGACAACCCGTCGGCTGTCGCCGTCACCGACGACTACGCCTACATCGGTAACGTCGCCTTCCGCAGCACCGAAGAGGGTTACGGTCCGGGCACAATCAGCGTCGTCGACCGCTCCGACCACAGCCTGGTCAACACCATCGAGACGGCCTACAAAAACCCGCAATTTTTGAGTGTGGAGACCATCGACGACCGGCAGGTGCTGCTTGTAAGTAGCTCCGGCGCTGTGCACTGGGACGCGGCGCGCGACGAGACGCGCGCGAAGTCCGAGGGGGGACTTCAGTGGTTCGATATCGACGCCGATCCGGTGGCGCCAAACTTCGAGGCCTATGCCATCGGCCAGGCCGACATCGAGACCGTCGGTGCGCCGGGCCGCCCGCTGTTGACCCCCGATCAATCCACGCTGTATTTTGCGAGCGGCATCGACGCCGCGGTCTTTGCCTTCGACATCGAACAGCAGAAATGGCGCTACGACGCCGGCGATCCGCTCGAGTTGTACGATACCGACCGCGACGCCACGCACCGGGCGGCCATCGGTCCCGACGGATTGCTGTGGATTACGGACTTCAATCACGACCGCCTACACCTCGTCGATACCGCCTGCGACCGGCCGGTTGTTGACCCGGTTGACGTCGGCACCACCGGCGAATTACTCGAGGGTCCCCAGGCGATCACCGTCGTCGACAACCGCGACAGCATCGACGGCATTTTCGTATTCGCACTGGCCAACGCCGCAGGTCGCCTTACACTGCACCCCGTCGACTCCTGACGACCATCACCTTTTGTACTCTACTGTGGGAGCCCAACGTATGAGCGATACCAACGAAGACGACAACTTCAAAGACCCCGAATTGGCCATCAACCGCGTCTACACCGGAAAAGGCGATCAGGGCGAAACGAAACTCGTCGGCGGCCAGAAAGTCGACAAACACAGCCTGCGCATCGCCGCCTACGGCACCGTCGACGAACTCAACGCCTTCGTCGGCGCCGCCCGCCAGACCATCGCCGACGATTATCCGGCTCACAAACCCTTTAAAAAGCTCTCCGACAAGCTCTTACACGTCCAACACGAGCTATTTAATCTGGGCAGTATCCTGGCGACTCGCCCCGAAGACGTCGGCGAGCAGATGCCCCGGGTCACCGAAGAGGACGTCGACCAACTCGAGAAGTGGATCGACGAGTACAACGAGCACTGCCCGCCGCTTCGCTCCTTCGTATTGCCCGGAGGCACCAGGCTCAATGTCGAACTCCACCAGGCGCGCACCATCTGCCGGCGCGCAGAGCGCAAAATTGTGGAATTGACGGCCCAGCAAGAAGTCGACAGCGACGCCGTCTCCTATCTCAACCGCCTCAGCGACGCCTTCTTTGTCTGGAGCCGGTGGGCCGCCATTACCGCCGATGTCTCGGAGGTCGTCTGGGATCCGAACGACTGACCGGTGCTCAAAAACCGAAATTCATCCCCGCCGACAGGCCACCGCCGATATTGATCGCCGGCGACAGGCGGGTGATATAGCCCGTCAGTCGCGGCCGGATGTAAAAATCGAGCAGATTCGGCGGGGCATCGATCTGAAAATCGGCGTCGACACTGACGATCGTGACCCGGCGCTCGGGATTGCTCTCCATGCCCCGGATCCCCTGGCCGACGGCCAGCGACAGGTCGTATTGAAAGTTTTCGCGTGCCTGCCCCACCGACAGATAGCCGCCGCCTCCGATGACCAGCGGATCGGTGTAGCCCAGTCGACTGGCCTCTTCGTGCTCGATGCCCCGGCGGTTTTGAAAAAACACCAGATCGGCGGTGGCAAAGAGCCCGACGGCCGTCTCCAACGGCTGATTCCAGCTCTCGAAATGCTCCGGCGGCGTCAGCAAAAACCGGTAGCCCATCCGGGCATCGGCGAGCTGCCAGTGACTGGTGACATCCGACGAATTCATCATGATGAACAGCGGTTCCGGAAAATCCCGGACCAAAAATGTGGACAGCGTAAACAACCCGTCGGCGATCAACACCAGTGAGGGCAACTCCAGATCGATGTGATATTCGCCGGAATGGCTGGTGTATCCCAGATCGAAATAGCGCAAAAAGTGTGTGTATTCACCGCCAAATAGACCGTTGACCTGAAACCCGGTCCGAAAATTGCGCTGGTCGCGCGCCGTAAACGACTCGTCGACGTCGGCCCCAAAGCCCGGCATATAGGCATCGGCCGCCGATGGCATCGCGCCGCACACCACGGCCGCCACACAGAGTGCCATCAGGAATCTGAGAATACGTCGCATCATCGATTCGGGGCGTCAGGGCATAGTAACGTGGAATTGCTGTGTAACACGACGCCATCGAGATTGCATAACGCTCTGTGGGTGACGCCGCAGTGGACGCGAAAGGATAGCTATCCCAGAGGGGCGGAGCAATTCGACGCCGACCGGGACGCTTCCGTCTCCACCGCGATGACGATGTTGCTTCCCGCCGACACTGCCGAACGCGCGGACGCTTCCGTCTCCACCGCGATGACGATGTTGCTTCCCGCCGACACTGCCGAACGCGCGGACGCTTCCGTCTCCAGCAGGCAAATTGCCACGATCCAACGCCCCTCCCCGAAGCCTGACTCGCCACCGGCGAGTCGGCGTCTCGATCGGGGAGGTGGGCGTCGGCGCTGTTTAGCCGACGGTCGGAGGGGCGTCACCAGCAACCTCTCAACTCCGCGCCCGCGGCGAAAAGCGCCCCAATACCGATGAGCGTTTGGTGATCTGCGTTCGGAGTCGACATTTCGGTCTGCGTGTATTGCCCAGCCCCTCGAGTCGAAGAGACGCGACCATGCAACACGACCGACCCTCCGGGCACTCCGATAATGCATCGTCGGATAAGCCGCCGGAACGAAATTTTATCGACGGCGTATACGCCGACTGGAATCTGTCGTTTGGCACGATTGTAGAGTCCATCAATGATGGGATTTTGGTCTGCGATATCTCCGGAGAGATCCGCTATGTCAATCCGCGCATGGCGCAGATGGTCGGCTATACCCAGCATGAAGCGGTGGGACAGACGATCTTCGACTTGATGGACGACCAGTGGGCAGAACGGGCCCGGTGTCGCCTCGAGCGCCGCCGCCAGGGGATCGAGGAGAGCTTCGATCACAAATTTCGCCACCGCGACGGAAGTCCGGTGTGGGGATTGGTGTCGGCCAAACCGCTGTGCGACGACGACGGCCGGCCCTTCGGATCACTGGTGGCCATCCAGGACATCTCTCGGCGCCGAGAGATGGAACAGAAGTTGACGCAGGCTCGCCGGAGAGCCGAGGAGGCCAGCGAGGCCAAGAGTGAATTTCTGGCCAATATGAGTCACGAAATTCGGACCCCCATGAACGGCATCCTGGGCATGCTGGAGTTGCTCGATGACGCCGAACTGGGCCCGGAGCGCCGCGACTACGTGCGAATCGCCCGGGAGACCGCCGACGGGCTGCTTCAGCTTATCGACGACATTTTGGATGTCTCCAAGATCGAAGCCCACCAACTGGAGTTGCGCCACATCGACTTTTCGCTCGCCGAGGAGTTGGGGGGCACGCTTCAGACGCTGGTTCAGCAGGCCGCCGACAAGGGCCTGGAGTTGGTCTATCGGCTCGACCCCAAAATCCCCGAATACGTCACCGGCGACCCCGATCGGCTCCGCCAGGTCGTGATCAATCTCGTGAAAAACGCCATCAAATTCACCGACGACGGCGAGGTGTCGGTCAAAGTCGACGTCCGTCGCCGACAGCAAGAATGCGTGGAACTGCACTTTGCGGTCACCGACACTGGCCCCGGGATCGAGCCCGAGGCCCAGGAGGCGATTTTCGAGGCCTTCCATCAGGAGCGGACCGAGATGAGCCATCGCCGGGAGGGAACGGGGCTGGGGTTGACGATTGCCGCTCAGATCGTGGACCTGATGGACGGCGACATCTGGCTCGACAGCGCCCCCGGAGAGGGCTCGACATTTCACTTCACAGCCCAGTTCGGGATCTCCACGTCTACCTCCAGCGCCGGAACCGATCAGGTCCGTGCCCTGGAGGGTATCGAGGTGCTGGTCGTCGACGACAATCCGATCAATCAAAAATTCTTCGAAGCCGTATTCCAAAGCTGGAAAATGAGGCCGACGGTGGTCGCCGACGCCGCCAGTGCGCTGCGCGCTGTCGAGGAGCGTTCCCCGGAGTTGATCGCCATCGATCTGGAGCTTCGCGACCGGCCGGGTACGGAGGTGGCCGACGAAATTCGCCAGCGCCCGCAGATGGACGGTGTCCCCATGTTGCTGTTGTCGAGCAGGGGGACGGTCATGGAGTGCGAGGAACTCCGGGCCGCCGGATTTTTCGACCAGTTATTGACGCCGGTTCGGCCCTCGTCGCTGCTGGAGGCGGTGCTCCGGGCTCTCGATATCGAGTCCGATGACGGCGATGACGAATCCGTCGACGTCGACGCCCCGGCCGTCGCCAGAATCGACGTGTTGCTCGCCGAGGATAACCCGGTCAATCAACAGGTCACCCGGGCGCTGTTGGAGAAGCGAGACCACCGGGTCACCGTCGTCGACGATGGCCAAAAGGCCGTCGATGCCCTGGCCGACGGTGGCGACTTCGACCTGGTGTTGATGGACATCGAGATGCCCGAGATGGACGGCTACCAGGCGACGCAGGCCATTCGCCGGCGCGAGGAGCAACGCGGAGACGACCCGATCCCGATTGTGGCCCTGACAGCTCATGCCATGAGTGGCGACCGCCAGAAGGTGCTGGAGGCCGGCATGGACGACTATCTGGCCAAGCCGGTCAGCGCCGACGATCTGTACGCCACACTCGTTCGGTGCTGCGACAACCGATGACCGGCCGTCGGAGTCGCCGGGTCGTCAATTGGCGGCCTCGAGGTGGAGCTCGACGAGCTGGTTGTCGTTGATGACCAGACCCGTTAGCTCGTCGTCGGCGAAAAACAGCGAGACCTCCGGAAAATCGTCATCGTCGTCATCGGCGCTGATGCCGTCGACAGGCGTCGTCAACCACTGGTCGTTGTAGCGATAGGCGTAGTGCAACTGGTGGTCGACCCAGTACATGATGTGGGGGGTAGAGTCGGCATCGAATTGCATCGACACCTCCCGGATTTCAGAGCCGCTGTCGATGGTCGTGGAATTCGACCAGTTATTGCCGTCGAATTCCCGATATTCCAGGGTGTCGTCGAGGTCGAAGGTGCGGTCTGCGTAGGCGATGGATGGTTCATCATCGACGTCGATAGAGGCGTTGCGCCACTCATCCTGGGAGACCGGATTGGCGGCGCTTCCCAGCTCTTCGGTCTGCCAACTTCCGGAGCGGTTCGTTGCGTACATCACATCGGCGTGGCCCAGGCTGCCGTCGGTCAGCATCACAACATGGATATCGTCCTCAGCGTCGGTGACGGCTTCGACGTGAACCGACTCGGCGATGGTGTCATCGATGACGGTCTTCTCATCGAACGGGGCGCCCCAGTAGATGGCCAGTTCCTCATTGTCGTCGATATAGATGAGATAGGGCCTGTCGTCGGCGACACCGACACCGATTTCGCTGGTGGAATCGTCGGTATCGGTAGAGCCCAAAAATGGCCAATCAGTGCCATCGTCAAAATAGAGGTCGATGCTGTCGCTGTCGCGGTGATAGATCAGTGCCGACAGCGAGTCGACGGCCATTCCCGGGGTCGAAGAAGAGGTGCCGCTGGCATCGATTTCGGTGAACTCCCAGCTTCCGGATTCGCGAAGTCCGTGGACCAATTCACCACCGATATCGAGATAGGCGATATTCGGTGTGTCGCCATCGATAAATACGTTGGACAGCCGCTTGCCGTCGGGGCCTCCAGTAGACGACGACTGCCACTGACAGCAGCCATATTCCGGGCACTCAAACGAATTACCGGGGCAGGATGCGGCCACACACTGAGTCCCGTCACAGGTGGTATTGGGGGCATCGGGACAGCTCGCACAATGGCCGTTGCACAGGACCTGATCGCCGGGACAGGCCGTGGCGACACACTGAGTGCCGTCGCAGTCGTATTCCAGGGCGCCGTCGGGGCAACTGGCGCATGTTCCGTCGCATACGCGGCGGTCGCCGGAGCATTCGGTGGCAAAGCACTGGCCGGAGATGCACTCGGTATCGGTGGCGTGGTCCGGGCAGTCGGTGCACATATTATCGCAGATGCGCTCTCCGTCATCGCAACTTAGCTGGCACTGGCCGTCGATGCACTGGGCGGTGCCGGTGCCGCCGCCGTCGGGACAGATCAGACACTCCGAGCCGCAGGCCGCCGGATCGTTGTCGTCAAAGCAGGCGCCGCCGCAGAGTCGCTGACCGTCGGGACACTGGCAGGTATTGGCATCGGTGTCGCAGACCTGTCCGCCCGTACACTGGTGATCGCTGTGACATCCCGGACGGCAAAGTCCACTGCCGTCGCAGTAGGTGTGGCCCGTACAGGGGGTTGCCGGGCAATTGCCGTCGTGGCTGATGCACATTCCGTCTTCGCATAGATGACCCTCCGGGCAGTTGGTGGCGCACTGGCCGCAGTGGCGAGGGTCGCTGTCGACATCGATGCATTCTCCGTCACACAGCTCCTGGTCGTCGTCGCATTGTTCGCCGACGGGCTCCGGCTCGAATTGAGAGTCGTTGTCGCCGCTGTCGTCGTTGGAGTTATCGCCGTTGGAGTCGTTATCCGATGTCGACACCGGCGGAGGGTCATCGCCACAGGCGGCGACACCGACGGCCAGCAGGCCGACGGCCACCACGACACCAACGATCAATCGTCGAAGACGAAATGGGGGTAATGTACTCATGGTCGTGCACTCACATCGCTCAATGGGATCGACAGGATTCAACCACTGTCGCCTGATGATTGCCGCCGCAAGGACGGATAGATGCCACCCGGCGGCGACCTCAAGGGCCCGCCGGGTGGCGTCGGCTTCGGTTCGATTCATGAGACCGCGTCAAGTATACGCCAATCGGTAGCCGATGCGAAATCGAAGGTCAATCTCGACCGGGCATCGGCGTGGAGTGGAGCCTCGATGTCATTGATCTCAACCGGCGACGTCGATCTGGCCGGCGCCGACGCGCTGGACGCCGGTGTCAACGCTCGCCGTCGGCGCTGTGATATGCGTAGACACTGGCCAGGTGCAGTGAGTTGCAGGTGGCGTCAAAGCGCAGCTCGTCGCCTTCGGCACGGACTCGATATCCGGTGACACCGTCGGAGGGCTCGATGCTGAGGTCGACGATATTTTCGAAGGACCATCCGTCCAGGTTAAATTCGACGAGTTGTTCGAGCCACAACCGGATGCCGGCCCGGTTGGCGTCGGTTTCCCACTCGCTTTTGGGAAAATCGGGAAATTGCGCCAACGTCCCGCGCAGCAGGCATGTGGAGTCGGCGCCGTCAAAGGCGAGTTCCGACAGTCCAAAGTCGTCGAG
>CAYUPT010000092.1:0-9729 GCA_964446725.1 uncultured Bradymonadales bacterium
TCTCCGCAAGGCCCCGATATGCCTTGTGCTATCGGGGAATAAGCCTTGTGAGCTAGAGTGCGCAAACCCCCAATGAGTTCTGTGGCGGGCGTGCCCCGCCGCGGCCCGCCCGGCGGCGGGGCCGTCGGCCACCAAATGGGATGCTGGGCGCATCACGGGCGACACTGCCGAAGGCGCGGACGCCTCCGTCTCCACCATCGCTCCGTCCGACAACCTGCGTCTCCAAAAGGCCCCGATATGCCCCATATACCGACAACACAACGTTGCGCAGGATGTCTGGGCTTCCGAGCACCTCGCCGCCGTGGTTCAGGCGGCGACAAAGACAGCCACGGGTGTAAGCCCGTGTTATCCCTTTGCAGGATAACCACCGAAACTACATCAAGAGCGTCGACTGCCCGACAGATGACCCTGACCCGACGCTTCGGCGATTCCATCCGACCTCGAGGTGGTGGTGAGTGATCCCTGTCAGCGGTTGAAGTTCGACAGGTTTCATACGATCCGCTAAGTTGACCACTCACCGCATTTTTCTATGGAGCTTGCAGATGGACTCTCCACAATCTGACAGTTCAATCGATGGTGACACGTCGAATACGAAAATCAGCGTGGCACTGTGCGTGGTGGGAGGACTCGTGTTCTGGACCGCCGTCGGTTTTGTCTGGTTTTACGAAGGGACTCCCGATTGCGAGTCTCCAGACGCGTCGTTGCACAGTCACTCCGCGTGGGGACCAGGCGATAGGTACATCTGGGATGGTGATGAGTGTAAGCTGCACCTCGCCGGTGAATGCTACGGTGACGATTGCCATCTGACGTACGAGGACCGCCAGTCGTGCGAGGAAGCCTATGCCCACTGCATCGCCGAATGAGAAGTGGTCGTAGGTGGTGTTCGTCGACGCTCCCCTGAGAAGCTATTAACTCCGATTATTGATGGCACGTCAACTGCGGCGCATCAGGCACCGAGACGCCGTTATCTCACCCCAAGGCCATTTCCTCGCTCCACCCCAAGGGCACACTCCTCGACGGTGCTCCGCACCGCCTGCGGGGCTTTTATGCCGGTCAGGTTCGATTCCCGCCGCCTCCACTTGCAACAAAGACCCGTCAGGTCCTTGAGACCTGGCGGGTTTTTTGTGGGCGTTGCGCGGCGCTGTTCGAGGCGTCCACCGGGCAGATGACGTCTGTGGCGTCAGGTGGTGTGGGGTTTCGGGGAGGGAATGTATTATATCGGTAGTATCAAAACGTCGCCTCCCGCTGTGAGGACCCGTCCGGGCATCAAGGAGGTGTTGGAGCCGCTGAGACTCGACGACATCGAGCCGCCACATGAGTATTGTTCACAAAGGCGATCGCATCGCGCTTCGGAAAGAGCGCACTCGCGGGCGGCGGGTGGCCGGGGTTTTCCTCGTCGTCATCGGATTGTTGTTCGGGGCGGTGGAGCTGTTTGCCTATTTTTCGGAGCTACTCCATCCGATCTACATTGTGGGCGGATTCGGCGCAATATTGGTGTTCGTCGGGACCATCCGGCTTTTGCGCGTGGGGCCCGATGACTACGTGGCCTTCGAACGGCCCCAGATGTACGTCGACGGTACCGATTACGATCTGTCGCTCGACGTCGCCTGTGTGGTGTTGACCGAATGCGTCCGGCAAGTGAAAGCGGCGCCATCAGGCTCGACCAAGATCCGCTATCTGCAGGTCTTCGCGGTCCTCGCCGACGACCATCAGTCGGTCGCTGAGACGTGCCGTCGGCTGTCGGATGGGGAGCTGGACGAGGGACTCAAGGGCACCGACCTCGCCGGCGATCTGCCGGAGGAGGTCGTGGAGTCGCTGGATGCCCGAAGCCGGGCCGTACTGTACCGTTTGCTCCAGGTCGGTGGGGCCGAACTCGTCTTTGTCTGTGAGGAGTCCGACCGAGAGCAACTGACGGTCAACCAACTCGGCGAGACCATTGCTCGCCATGCCCAATGTCCGATCGTCGACGTTCACGGCGATGACGTCGCGGTGACGGAGGCCGAAGAACTCGGTCTATCGCTGGTCTGGCGACTGGCCGGGGAGGACGCGGAAGTCGAAGATCCAGGGCCGTCGCCAGAGGGCTTGCGTCAGGAGTCGACCACCGATGTTGAACTCGTGATATGGAATCCCGACGATCACACGGATTCGTTCATCCCGTCGCTGGGCCGGGGCGGCGGGGAGCACCGCCTGGAGTACGACTGCCATCGGATTCGATATCGAACCACCATCATCTGGGGAGTCGACCGTGAGCTTGCGGTTGACGCCATCACAGACATCCGCCGGCGCCGCGAGCCGCAGGCCGGCACGGTGATCCGGAGGAAGCCCGAGACCGAGTTGGTGATTTTGACCGAACGCGCCCAGCTCCTGCTCGAACTACCGAAAGAAGGGGCCGCGTGGCTGGAGGCCAAACTCCGGTTCTGGCTGGCCAATCCAGACAAGGTCGGCTGCGCCGGGCCGAAGGAGTCAACGGACGAGACCGATGATATCGATTCGATGGAATCGTCGAGCTGATGCTCCGGGAAGCGGGACACCGTGATCGGAGGTTGAACGGGCGCGGATACGAATACCTCGGTCGGGATTGGTTACCGAGGTAGGCCGGGGCTATCTCGTCGGCCGGCGACAATTTTTCTGCGTGTGAGGCCGGGCGTTTAGCGCTCGGGTTCGTCGTAGCTCACAAGGCTCCTTCACCACCGACACAAGGCCAGCGGGGTCGAACAACCGGAGTTTCTGAGGGCCCTGACATGCCCGGCATTTTCGGTGAATGAGCCCAGTTGCCTGTATGGAACATCGACGGCTGTTTCCGAATTGACCGGACCGGATGTACACAACGCTCGGGGCTCAACTCGATGCGGACGGGCGAGAGTTTGGGAGCGGACATCTCGGATCTCGGGGCGGCACGGGACGATTGCGAAACGCCGTCAAGACGTGGCAATACCGATGATCAGGGCTGAAAGAATTTGGTCATCGACGCGGCGCAAGTCTCGAAAGCCGACCTGACGAAGAGGCTCCATGAAGATGGCATAGTACCGAGACTGCAGCGCGTGGGCAAAGCACTCCATTTGCCCGTCATCCTCGACGATATACATCGTCAGATCGTCGTGCTCCCCCTGGAAACCCAGGCCGGACGAGGATGCCGAAAGTTTTTCGCGGAGTGGGATTCCTCCGCGATTATACCTGCCGGTTTAGGCGTCGAGGTCGACGCGTCTCAAGAGCTGGGCGTTGATGGCGACGATGACGGTGCTCGCCGACATCAAGACCGCTCCCACCGCCGGCGACAGCAAGATTCCCCAGCTGTAGGCGACACCGGCCGCCAGGGGCAGGGCGAAGATATTGTAGCCCGCAGCCCACCACAGATTCTGGATCATCTTGCGCCGGGTAGCCCGGGAGAGACCGACGATACGTGGGATGTCGCGCGGGTCGGAGCGCACGAGCACGATATGACCGGCCTCGACGGCCACGTCCGTGCCGGCGCCGACGGCGATCCCGATATCGGAGGTGGCCAGCGCGGGGGCGTCGTTGACTCCGTCGCCGACCATGGCGACCGTCTTGCCCTGATTTTGCAATTCCTTGACCTTCTCGGCTTTGTCCTCGGGGAGCACTTCGGCAAAGACGGTGTCAATTCCCAGCTCTCGGGCCACGGAGTCGGCGACAGCCTGGGAATCGCCGGTGAGCATGGCTACTTCGATGCCGCGCTCGTGGAGGGCGTGCACGGCCTCATAGCTCTCTTCTCGAATGGCGTCGGCCACGGCGAAGACCGCCAGTGCTGAACCACCTTCGATCAGGTAGATCGCTGTCTGTGCATTGTCGCCGGCGACGTCGGCGGCCTGGCGCAGATTGTCGGGGACGTCGACGCCCTCCACCATGGCGGGTCCTCCCATCTGGTATTCGGTGCCGTCGATCGTGGCGACCACCCCTTTGCCCGTAATATTCTGGAAGTCTCTGGCGTCGGGGTAGTCGATGTCGCGCTCGTCGGCGCTCTTGACGATCCCCTGTGCGATGGGGTGCTCCGATTCGGCCTCGATGCCGGCGGCGATGCGAAGCGCCTCTTCTTCGGAGAGATTTTCGTCGGTGTCGATAGAGACGACGCGAAATTCGCCGAGTGTGAGTGTTCCGGTCTTGTCGAAGATGACGGCGTTGAGGTTGCGGGCCTCCTCGAGGCCGCGGCGGTCCCTGATCAACAGGCCCGAACTGGCACCCAGCGTCGTCGAAATCGCGACGACAAGTGGGACGGCCAGGCCCAGAGCATGGGGGCAGGCGATGACAAGTACGGTCACCACGCGAACCACCGTAAAGTCGATGTCCATACCCACCAGTTGCCAGGCCACCAGAGTGATCAGAGCGACGCTGATCGCCACACCGGTCAGCATTTGGGCTGCTTTGTCGGCCAGAAGCTGGGAGCGCGATTTCGACTCCTGGGCCTCGGCAACAAGCCGCATGATGCCCGACAATTTCGTCTCGTCACCCACGCCCATCACTTCCACGCGAAGCGAGCCCTGACCGTTGATGGTGCCGGCGATCACCTCGTCATCTTGCTCCTTGGATACCGGTTCGGATTCACCGGTGATCATCGACTCGTTGAGATTGCTCGTTCCCTCGCGAATTACACCGTCGACGGGCACTCGCTCGCCGGGGCGGACCAACACCAGATCACCTTCGACCAACTCGTCGACGCCCACTTCCTCGGTGTCACCATCGACGATGCGCGTTGCCTTGTCGGGCAATAATTTTGCCAACTCCTTGAGCGCACCTTTGGCGCTGGAGATGGAGCGCATCTCGATCCAATGACCGAGCAACATAATGGTGACAAGTGTCGCCAGCTCCCACCACAGCGCCGAGGCGTCAAAGCCCAGTTCGACGGCGACGCTGAAGACGAAGGCCACTGTAATGGCCAGTGAGATCAGGGTCATCATCCCCGGCAGGCGATCCTTGATCTCGCCCCAGGCGCTCTTTAAGAACACCAGCCCGCCGTAAAAGTAGATGATCGTGCCCAGGGCGGGTTCGATAAACTCCGAGCCCGGAAAGACCGGGGCCGAGTAGCCGAAGAGCGCCTGGATATGTTCGGACCAGATCACGACGGGTATGGTCAGTACCAGACACAACCAGAATTTTGACCGGAACATCTCCACGCTGTGGCCGGCGTGTTTGTCGTGGTCGTCGTGGTCGTCGTGGGAGTGGTCGTCGGTCATTTTACATCCTTAATTAGACGAGATGGTATCAATTTATTTGCAATTGTCCGGTGCTCGATTGCTCTCTCAGTAGATATCCCCCGATACCATTTGGTGGCCGGGCACCTGATCTACTCGTCGCGTTCCTCTGTCGGTTCGTCATCCATTATGTGCATCATCGGGAAACGGCCTTCGGCCCCGATACGCCTTGTGCTATCGGGGAATACGCCTTGTCAGCTAACCACCGATCGCCCCCACAAAAATCTGTGGCGGGCTTGCCCCGCCACAATCTCCCGGCGGCTTTGCCGCCGGATGAACATTGGGGGGAACTCCGTCCTGGCTCACAACGCTCCTTCACCACCGACTCAAGGTCGATGGGGTCGAACAACCTCGGCTCTGCAATGCCTCGATATCCCCGGCGCCATCGCTGAACACGATGACAAAACTCTTGGCGCTGGACGTCCGACCATTGAATTGAATGGTACGTGTGCTCATCGATGGCCTCCGGGATATTTGGAGTCAACGGTTTAACCCCGATTAGTCATGACCCGTCTACTGCGACGCATCAGACATCGAGAGGCCGTTATCTCACCCCAAGGGCACTTCCTCGCGTTGCTCAGGGCGCGTCACAACGCCTCATGAATAATGCGAGCTAAAGAGTTCTGTTACTATGAGGTGGATGAGTGAGTACATATTGACGATTAATCAGAGCAACCACAACAACCGGTGGATTTCCCCTCTGGCTGCTCGGCAACGCCGACGACCTCAAAGCCGGCTTCACGGACAGCATCCTCCAGGGAGTTTAGATCCGTCATCTTCGGGGAGAAGTCGACGGTGACTTGCTCTTGGTCGAGATTGGCCGAAGCGCGCTGTACACCGTCGACGCCACGAAGTGCCTCTTCGACGTGGCCTACACAATGCTGGCAGCTCATGCCTTCGATATTTAGCGTTTTGTTTGTCTCGTTCATCGTTGTTCTCCTCAAGGATTGGTGGCGAAACGCCGCGCTATCTGGTGATGGTCGAGCGAACTCTCTGCTAACCGCCGCTTCTCAATAAAGGGTTCATTCGAGTTCTTCAAAGATATGGACGGCCGTAGGCTGAGATTTTACTGGGGGCCGCGCTCGGCGCCCCGGCTATCGAGATAAGTTGCAATTAGTGTGCCGTATTCTTCCGGGTCTGGCAGTCCACAATGTTGGTGATGGCACGGACTGTGCAATGTTCTGGTAACCTCTACAGATGGATTGCGGAATTATTTCGGTGAGAGATCGGGTTCGTCGACTGGGAGCCCAGCACTTGTATATGTGTTCGAATTAGACGAAGGGCTGTGCGCCATCGCAGCCGAATATTTCGCCGGCTATTCGGTGTCGAGAATCACGAAAAGGACCATGATGTCCCTCGGAGAAGTATTGCCCAATATTCATCCCGTCTTCGTCCATCTTCCGCTCGCCTTATTGCCGGTGGCCCTGGCGTTTGATCTGTTGTCGCTGGCCTGGCGAGGCCAGCAGTGGCTCGACCGATCGGCGGCCTCGCTGTATTGCCTGGGCGCCGTCGGCTCCGTGGCGGCCTATCTCACCGGTCGGCAGGCGGTGGACAGCCTGCCCGATCTTCCGTCGCAGGCATTGACGACGGTCTCCTCACACTCGGACAGCGCTCTGATCGTGGTGTTGATCGTTGTGCCACTGGCGGTCATTCGCCTCGTTCTGACGCTCCGCGATCGACAGCGGGAAAAGGCGACTCTGGTGGGTTTACGGGTGGTGCTGGTCGTGGTCGCTGCCGTGGGTGTCTGGACGCTGTTGCAGACCGGAAAGACCGGGGGATCGCTGGTCTTTGAGCACGGCCTGGGAGTGCAGATGGAGGCCGACGAAGAGCCCGCCGGAGCAGGGGAGCCCGGAGAGCCCGGAGAGCCCGGAGAGCCCGATAAATCTGTGGAGTCTGATGATGAGGCGGATGAAGAGGCAGAACCGCAAGACTCAGCTGTGGACCGCCTCTATGACGATGACGACGGCGTGATGAGCTGGAATCCCCGGGCCCGCGACGTGGACGCTTTGGGAGAGATCCTGGAGTTTGCCGACGGTTCGCCAACGGATACGGTGGCAGTGGCGGGCGTCGACGAGGAGGAGGCCGACGAGACGGGGCTGGTCTTCGAGGTCTCGGGAGAGTCGCTTCTGGTGTTGCCCGTGGACGGCGCAGATATAGAAATCGAGATGGAGCTGGAATTCATCGATTTCGAGGGCACCATCGGTGCCGCCCACCACGTTCAGGGGTTTGAGCGCTTCGAGCGATTTTCGCTCTCCCGAGATGGTCACGGCGAGCTGATCCGGCGAAGCGATGGCCAGGAGAGCTCTCTCGACGATGGCCACGCCGACTCTTCGGAGGAGCGAGCGAAGCTGAGGGTCTCCGCGGCGGGACGCCACTTTCACGGATGGGTCGACGGCGACATGGTTGCCCATGGGCACGCCAGCCCGGAGCCCGAGGGCGCGGCTGGAATCCACTTCGACGGAGAGGGTATGGTGCGAGTCCATTCCGTGGTGGTCACGCTTCTTTAGTGGCTTTTGTTCCTGCCGATGTGAGCTCAAATAAAGTAGCCTTCAGCGACGGCGCCGCTGTCATTGCGCTGTCGCAGCCCGAATTTTGAATGAGGAGCATCAACCCGTACCCAACAACGGAGATCGACCGATGGAAGCAATGGACCTTCAGACCTTTTTGATGTGGGCATCGCTGATGAATCTGGCGATCTTAATCGTCGCTTCCGCCGCCATGGCCGCCATCGGTCCTTTTGCGGCAACGATGCAGGGCAAAATATTTAGGATATCGGAGGAGCGGGTTTATTTCGGCACCTACCTGATTCTGGGGATCTACAAAATGATGATCCTCGTATTTCTCCTGGTGCCCTGGATTGTCGTCTCGATTCTCGCTTGAGCATATTTCGGCCGTACCGAGTGTACCTGATTATCGGGACTCAATTTTTGGAGGAGTTGAATCGATGGAGCTCCGGTCAGTATTCGCCGTCGTCTGCTCGCTATTTGTCGTCCCCGCTTTGGTCGCATCCGCGGACACCGAGCCCGACCGGGATACGGAATACAAAGCCCACCTGGTGACCGGTCATGCGGTCGCTACGGCGCAATTTATCGCCAAATCTTCGGTCGCGGAAGCATCGTCGGAAGTCGACGGAGATGAAGAGATCGCCGAGGTCTTTGACGACACCTCTGGGGTGCGCGTCGAAACCGGAGTCGGGGCTGGCGAAGACCGGTCTTCCGAGCGCCGGGGGCGCGATGAGACCGACGAGGAGGTCGTCGATTACGATATGACCATGACCGTCGAACTCGCGGAGGGGTCCTTCGGCGAGCATTTCGGTGGAGTCGAACGAGCACTTCGGCGCTTACACAACAACGTCGGTGCCTGCTACGAGGACCGCGCAGGCCAACAGACCGAATTGGAGGGAGAAGCTCACGTGACGGTGACCGTCGTCGATGTCGAGTCCAGAGGGAATCGCGGAGAGATCGAGGATGTGGTGCCCACCGGCGATCGGCAGCTCAGCGACGGCGTCGCGCAATGTATTGCACGAGAGATCAACGACGGGCGCGTCGGCCGGCTTCCTCCACCTGTGGCGGAGGATGAGAATGCGGAGGCAGTCGTGAAGGTGACCTACGACTTTCATCGCCAGTAGGTCAGCTCATCGCCTCCGCCGGTGATGATGCTCGAAGAAAGTCTTGATTGCAGCGGCCGACGTCGGTGATTGCACCACCGGATCGGCGCCGGCGAAACGAACGATGAGTTGCGACCTTCGGACCCGATGGACCCGAAAAGTGCAGTGGATTGCCGGTTCGCCGCTACTCCATCGCCCGATTGCGCCGGGAAGTCGGCGACGACTGAAAACTAAACGGTCTGCAATATAACTGAAAGAAGCGTCTCGGCGGCTGATGACGGCGTCTTTTGGGTCGTTCCTCCTTTGGAGTAGTGCTGCTGCGCCTGCAGTCGGATCGACTCGAAATCTGCTCGCCATCATCTCGCCGGTGCCGCGTTTTAGTTAATGTTCGTCTCGTTTAGTCGAACAGCGCATGGAGGATCACCCCACTCCCTGGGGCGGAGAACAACGATTTGTATACGGGCTCTTTGAGCGCTGCTAGGAGCCTGTTGCGTATAGCCCCGATTATTTCATGACCCATCTACTGCGGCGCATCAGCACGAGATCCCTTCATCTCACCCCAAGGGCACTTCCTCGCTAGCGCTCAGGGCGCACTCCTCGACGATGCGCTGCATCGCCTATGGGGCTTTTATGCCTGGAAGGTGCGATTTCGGCCTATCATCGCTGATTTTGCCTTGTTACGATGTCTCATGAATAATGCGGGATAGCGGACCGAGACGATGCGGAGCTTATGTGCAACAGGCTCCTAAATAGGCGTTCGAGTTCGTCGATCACTTGGGAACTGTGAGATCGACAAAAAAGCGGCCTCCGTGACATGGGGGCAATGGAGCAGAAACCATTGGCCTCGAAACGAACGCCAATGAGTCACTGGGGCTGACATCGCGAATGGGCTCCATCCGACAAAACCAGACGATGACA
>CAYUPT010000092.1:9829-10204 GCA_964446725.1 uncultured Bradymonadales bacterium
GTCGGCCTCCGTCGCTACGCTCCTCGTCCGACCTGGGGATGTCATCGGCTCCAACAGCGTGTCGATGACAGTCGGCCTCCGTCGCTACGCTCCTCGTCCGACCTGGGGATGTCATCGGCTCCAACCCCTGCATTTGCCCCTTGAACTATCATCTCCTGACCGATTGGCTGCGCTCTATCCGACAAATCCACGCGACGACAGCCCGACACCGTCATAGGCTCGAGCGTCACGTTCAAATTGACCGCGACCGAACCGGGATTCCCCCAGACTGGTCATTTGCCGTGGTACGTGTAGGACTATCTCGATCAGCTGTTTAACGCATTTCGACGCATCAAATGCACCATCTGAGAGTGCTCAAGGCGAAGAAAAACCTAC
>CAYUPT010000093.1:0-10100 GCA_964446725.1 uncultured Bradymonadales bacterium
ATGCCCGATGATCTCGTGTCGGAAAACTTTGCAAATACCATTTGACAAGGCCGCAATCGCCGCATATACATTGCGGCCCGTCGGCGGAAAGCCGACTGCTTCGGGGCCGTAGCTCAGTCGGGAGAGCGCGTGACTGGCAGTCACGAGGTCAGGGGTTCGAGCCCCCTCGGCTCCACTCAAAGAAAACGGTCTTCTCCGGTATCGGAGAAGGCCGTTTTTTTATTTGCCCCGCCCTTCTCTTCTGGCGGATTGGTGTGCGCCAGACCGACGCGCTACACCACGACACCGAATAATGGCAGGCCCAACGCTTGGTGGAGCACGCCCTGTGCGATGGCGCATTAATCGCGGTATAAGGCCGCTGTTGACCCCTCCGACTTCGCTCGCACAGGATCGCTCAGCCACCTCTTTATGCCCGGATGGGTGCCGCGCCGCGGTGGAGGAAGTCGTCGAAGCCTCTCGCTGGAGACGGCGCCGTCCCCGGCTTCGGCTGTCTCGCTGTGTTAACGCATAATCTCGGAGCACCTGGTGCTCGAAGCAGTAGTGCTCCCGGGAGCAATGCTTAGAAGTAAAATCGGAGATGGCCGCCGACGCTGTCGATGGAGAAGTCGCCGACGTCGGGGATGAGTTCGACATTGGGGCGCCACTCCATGACGAAGTCGATGGGCACCGGTCGGAGGTGGAACTCCAGGCCAAGTATGAAGCTTGCGGCGACGCCGAACTCGTCGCCGGCGCCGACGGCACCGCCGCCTCCGAAGTTCCAGGCGAGACTCATGACGTCGTGGGACGCCAGCGTGGGCATGCTCGCCAGTACGTCGAAGGAAGCGGCGACGCCGTCACAGCTTCCGGAGCAGCCGGCGGTCAGCTGGAAGGCCGTCGGTCCCGCCGGGAATTTCAGTGATAGTCCGGATGCCTTGGTTGCCGAGCCGACTCCAATGCCGAGTTCGCCGGGGTAGCGCTGGGCCTCGGCGTCGGCCATGGGAAGCGCGACGAGGGCCGCCATCATGGTGAGTGCGACGGCGAGATGAGGTAGTGACTTCATGGGTTTCCCGAGTCCGTGTTTTGCGTTTAGACGAAGAGATTTTGTGGAGCGTTCGGTGCGTTGTGGTCGGCGGATATTCTTGGACACGCCGGACACCTCACCGGGCACTTCGGCCCCGTCGGTCTCCGGTCGCGCGCTGGCAGCACGCGCTCCCTCAAAGCACTCTGCCGGAATGAGCCGCGCATACCTCTGCGAGCTACGTCTGGACACTCTCCGCAGTGCGATGGGCCCGGGGTGATTCGCGAACACGGTGTCGGCGCCCCCGTCATCGCATTATATCGCGGATTCCGACGAATCCGAGGCCGGCGCCGGCCGCGTAGAGGCCGACGGGCACGAGGTTGATGGCGTTAAACTCGTAGTTGCGGGCCTGCTCGGGGACCGTGTCGAGGACCACGCCGCCGGCGACGGCCGCTCCGGCGCCGGCGAGCCACATCCATCCACCGGTGGCCGGCTCGGCCTCCGGTGGACGCTCAATTTCGGCGACGGCATCGCCCGGTGGTTCGTCATCGAATTCGCCGGCCAGTGCCAGGTGGGCCCGTGAGGTCTCGAGGGCCTCGACGGCCACCGTGGTCTCTGTGATGTGGTCTCGAAACTCGCCGCGCAGACTGTAACTTCCGGGCATCAACTCCCGGGAGCCGACGTCGCACTCCTGAGGACCCTCGTCGTCGATAAACAACTCGATGTCCGGAGGCGTACACTCCACTTCCAGAAAACCCGGACAGTCGCTGCGCAACTCGTCGCGGTAGTCGTCGATGACATCGGCGAGCTGTGACGGCGTCGGGCGCTCTACGGGTGGGGCGTCAAGGGCTTTCCGGTAGTGTTCGTCGGCGCTCTGACAATTTCCGGCCAGCTGGTGCGCCCGGGCGAGATTGGTGTGTGTCACGTTGAGTTCGCCCAGCTGTAGCGACGACTCGTAGACCTCGATGGCCTGCTGGTAATCGCCCTCGTCAATGGCCGCGACCCCCTGCTCATTGAGCTGTTGCTGGCGCTCTGTGGCATCGACGAGTTCACCATCGTCGACGGACTCATCGGCACTGACAGAAGAGGTGGCCAACAGTCCCAGAGCAAGTACTCCGATCGTCAACAGGCGAATTCTTCGCTTCATTGAAAGCCCCGTCGCAAAAACGAATACAATTGCCGACAGCGCCCACTTTATGCCCCGCCGGTACTCGATATCGATTATTACCCGGCGTTACATACCATCAAGGGCAAACCGCCATCAACTGAACCCGCGCGCCGGACAACAACGAGCCGTCGATCCTGTTGAACTCCCTATCACTGCGTTGTAATCAATGTCTCCAGACCTCATTATCTTGACAGTCCTTAACGTGGCGTCGGGCGACTATTTCTGGGAAGACGAATTGAACTTATGACGACAGAAAGCACACACAATACGGACGGCCAGCTCCAGCCAGGCACGGTTCTTCAGGATCGCTACGAAATTCAGTCCATCCTCGGCGAAGGTGGCTTTGCCGTCGTCTATCTGGCATTCGACCAGACCATCGAGCGCAGAGTGGCGATCAAAATACTGCATGCCCGGCTATCGGTCAGCGGTGATGAATCGACGGAATTGATACGCACCCGATTCTTGCGCGAGGCGCGCACGGCGGCCAAGATCCGCCACCCGTCGATTATCGAAATCTATGATTTCGGCGTCCTCGATGACAATGACCGTCCCTACATGATCATGGAGTATCTGGAGGGGACGGACCTGGACGACGAACTCAGCGAACAGGGTGGCGTGGCACCGACCCGCTTGCTACCACTGTTTGTCGACGCCCTGGAGGCACTGGACGAAGCCCACGACCGCGACGTGGTCCACAAGGACTTGAAGCCATCCAACCTCTTTTTGAGTCATCGAAACACCCCGAAAGAACGGCTCAAAGTGGTCGACTTCGGTATCGCCCACGTCAGCGAACAGGTCGATGAGCGCCTGACGAAGACCGGGGCCATGACCGGCACGCCCTACTACCTGCCGCCGGAGTACGTCGAAGAGCAGGAGGTCGGTACCGAGATGGACATCTACCAGATGGGGTTGATTCTGGTCGAGGCAATCAGCGGGACCAGAGTCATTGAGGCCGAAACGGCCTACCAGGCGGCATTCAAACACGTCAGCCGCGATTTTTCGCTCCCCGCTCCCCTGCTGGAGGGAGATATCGGCGACGTGCTGTCGACAGCGCTGGAGTACGCGCCGAGTGACCGCTTTTCGACGGCCGGTGAATTTGCCGAGGCCCTTCGGGATGTCGATGCCGCCGTTGTAGAAGAGCGCATCAACACCGCCGGCTCTACCACCAGACCGATCGGCGGTCAGGGCCACACCCGCCTGTCGCACGGCGGGGCCGAGATCGGATCGGTCGCCCGGAGCCCATCGGAGGCCGCCGCTGTCGACGCCGATGCGCCGACGGCGGCGAGCGATGACTCCGATAGCGCACTGAGTATGGCGTCGCTGGAGGCATCGTTCGACAGCAAGTGGCCGCTCAAAATTCTGATTTCCCTCGGCATTGGGACGCTCCTTTTGGGCGGTATTCTCGTTTTGCTAATAAGCATTGATTCTCCTGAGGACGCCGACCTGGAACCGGGCGGCGAACTGGCCGAACAAGTGCCCGCCGACGACGAGGAAGAGCGCGAAGAACTCGCCGAAGTCGGGCCGTCACCGTCGGAACTCGACGAAAGGCCACACAAGCAACACGACGAAGACGACGACTCAGCGCCGGTTCTGGCTCTGGACTCGACACCAGACGGTGCCGAAGTCCGCTCTAACGACGGCACTGTACTCGGAAGAACGCCGACGGAATTGGAGACCCACGAACTTCAGAAGATCACCGTCGAACACAGTGGATACGAGGCCAAAGAAATCGACATCGCAGACAGCGACGGTGAACGGACTGTCGAATTGGAATCGATGACTGCCCAGGAGCCCGAAATCGCCGATACACCGGACACTGTCGATGAACCGGCTTCTCCCGGCAGCGACGACGACATCGATGTCGCCGCCGATTCCGACACCGAAGCTCCGGAATTGGAGGAGACCGACGACGCCGATGGCGATGACTCCTGGGCGATGCCCGGCCAAGAGGATGCGGAAGACGACGGCGACACCGACGATGATCCGGAACGCGATGACACAGGCTTCCAGATCGCACAGTGAACCCGGCGCGCCCTGGCGGGCCTGTGAACTTGACATTCCGAGACATGCCCGATGTTGTGGGTGATTCCGTATTGTACGTCTACTCGTCAGCGCGTCGATTTTGATTGTCCGGGAGGACTCCGAATGCCCGATCTGCAAAAACCGATACGACAGATGGAACAACGACTCGGCGAGGTCTCCAGAGAGGTCCTGCGCATCGAGGCTCATATTCGCCGGGGCGAACCCCGGGCGGCCCAGGCCCGAATCGCCGGAGTACGCGACCAGGTCGAATCGCTTCAAAACGACTCCAATACGCCGCTGCAACTGGCCGCCGTCGGCGCTCAGCTAGGCCTGATGTCGGGCAGCGGAAGTTGGCTTCGGGGACGGATTCCCGGCGCCCTGGTCTGCGGTATCGGGGGCTGGATGTACGGCCAGTCGATACTCAACACCCATACCCGTGAGCTCGACGATTTGCTGGAACACCTCGACTATCTCGAAGAACACATCACGGCCCCCGATCCGGCGACGGGCAACAAGGAACCGACGCAATCGTCGTAATGTCCTCGCCGGCGCAAAACCACAGCTATCGATGCGGATCTGGTGGACGGACAATCGTTGCAAAACGGCGCCGTAAAAATTACCGTAGTTTCCGGCCACTGACACCGCGTCTGCTGTGTGAACGCAGAACGAACTTTCATTTCGGAGCCCCCCGATGAAACCGATAATTCTGCGCCGGGTCCCGCCGGCACTGACGGCGGTATGCATTCTCGGAATCAGCCTTTTCTTCGCCGCCTGTACCACCGACGCTCCGACCGGCGAAAGCAATGACAACAACGGTTCCGACGTCGGTAACGCCGATACGGACACCGATCCCACCGACACGGATGACGCCGACGGCGATGATGTTGATCCGGTCTGCACTCCCGGAGAACAGCGCTGTCAGGACAACACCATCGTCGAGGCCTGCGACGACGACGGCCAGGGTTTCGAGGGAGTCGACACCTGCACCGACGGTCAGATCTGCGAGGACGGCGCCTGCGTCGACGAACCGGATTGCGTCGACGGCGAGCAGCAATGCCACGACTCGACGTCGATTCTAAGTTGTACGGCCACCGGAAACTGGGGACCGCCGAGCGATTGTCCGGACGGCGAAGCCTGCTTTAACGGCACCTGCACCGACGGCGCGCCCACCGGCGCGGTCTGTGACACGCACAATGATTGCGCCGGCGGGGTGTGTCGCTGTGGCAGTGGCGAATCATGTGACGTGGACATCACCTCCTATTGCTCGAGCTCGTGCTCGACGTCCAGTTGCAATAGCGGAGAAATCTGTTGGGCCAGTCAGGGCATCGACATCGCCGCCGACGACCACTGCCTGGCGCCCTGCGGCAGCGGTTGTTCACTGGACGCCTGCCATCCGGTGCTCACCGAGACCGACGACGGCTACGCCTGGGAGGATGCCTGTCTTCCCGACGGCTTGCAGCAAATCGGCGAAGAGTGCGAAAGTGACGCCGAATGCGCCTCCGAATCGTGTTACGACGGCGAATTCGACTTCGGATTTTGCACCCGCCAGTGCGAGGAAGGCGGATGTCCCGACGGCATGGCCTGCGTGCGCCACAGCTCCGGGGATGAATATCGCTGCTACGACGAATGCGATGCCGACAGTGATTGTCCCGGCGAATGGGATGTCGGATGCAGTGGCCTGCGGGAGACGCCGGAAGGTGATACGGCCAATGTCTGCGCATCGAGTTAATCGCTTGCGCCACGGGACCATTCGCACCATCCATCATCAGCACTACCGCCAGACCAAACCACGAGACACCGCGCACCAATTTTGCCGCCAGCGAGTTGTGAGTTGCACTCTATGAGACATGCCAAAATCGTCTGTACTCTGGGCCCATCGTCGAATTCACCGGAGGTCATCGAAGAGATGATCGAGGCCGGGATGAACGTGGCCCGACTCAACTTCTCGCACGGCACCCACGAAGATCACCGCGAGATCTACAATATGGTCCGCGATACGGCCCAAAAGATGGGCCGCCCGGTGGCGATCCTCCAGGATCTACAGGGCCCCAAAATTCGCGTCGGGACCTTCGAGGAGGGCTCGGTCCAGCTTCACCGAGGCGACGCATTCACCATCACCTCACGGGATATCACGGGGACCCGTGAATGCGTGTCGACGACCTATAAAAACCTCCAGGACGACGTGACGGCCGGCGATATTCTACTGCTCGATGATGGCCTGTTGCGCCTCAAAGTCACCGACGTCGATGGGCGAGACGTGGAGTGCACCGTCGAGGTGGGAGGAATTCTCAAGAACAACAAGGGGATCAACCTGCCGACGGCCGCCGTCTCGGCACCGAGCATGACCGACAAGGACAAGCGCGACCTGGAATTCGGCATGGAATTGGGGGTCGACTACGTGGCGTTGAGTTTCGTCCGCTCCGCGCTCGACATCCACCAGTTGCGCTCCCAGATGCCCGATGATCAGGCCGACGACGTCATGATCATCTCCAAAATCGAAAAACCTCAGGCCATCACCGAACTCGACGACATCATTGCCGTCTCCGACGGCATCATGATCGCCCGCGGCGACCTGGGCGTCGAGTTGCCGCCCCAGAAAGTGCCGATGCTTCAGAAAATGGCCATCGAAAAGGCCAATGAAGTCGGCTGCATCTCGATTACGGCAACCCAGATGCTGGAATCGATGACCCAGAATTTCCGGCCTACTCGCGCCGAGGCGTCGGATGTGGCCAATGCCATTCTGGACGGCACCGACGCCGTGATGCTCTCCGGCGAGACCGCCGCCGGCCAATACCCGGTGGAGTCGGTGCGCATGATGTCGTCGATTATCGAGGAGGTCGAGGGAAGTCACGGCTTCGAAGATCTGTCGGAACCAGAATTCATCAGCCACCTCAAGACCTTTCCCAATGCCGTGGCCCGCTCGGCGGCCATCGCCGCCGATGAACTGGCCGTCAAGGGTATCGTGGTGCTGACCCAGAGCGGTTCGACGGCCCGACTGATGATGACCTACCGGCCCAGCAAACCGATCATCGCCTGCACACCGAGCCGGCGGGTCTACGATCAGATGGCACTGTACTGGGGCGTCGATCCCTATCAGATCAAGATGCTCCAGAGTACGGACCGGATGCTAGAGCACGTCGAGACCCTGATGTACGAACAGCGCAATGCCAGTGATGGCGACGAATTGATCGTCGTCATGGGTTCACCGGCGGGCGGCGTCTCAGAGACGAACCTCATCAAATTTCACAGACTCGGCTCGTAATCCACCTCAAGCCGCCAAAGCCCCCGACACACGTTGTAGATAGGTTGGTACGTCGCGGCGCTGATTGCGGCGCCGTCATGGAAGATCAGTCGGCGACGACTCGATTACGGCCCTGCTCTTTGGCCTTATAGAGTCGATCGTCTGCCAATTTTATAAACGCGAAGGGACTGTTGTCATCGCGGTCGCGTTCCACATCGGTGCCCGATTTCTGGAGGTATTCCTGCAGGTCGGCGACGCCGAGCGAAAGCGTAATTTCGATGACGGCGCCATCGAAGCGAAAGGGCTCGCTTTCGATGGTTCTGCGGATCTTTTCGGCTGTGGTCACAGCCTGACTCTTCTCAATTTCGGGCAATAGCAGCGTAAACTCTTCGCCGCCGTAGCGGGCGAAGATATCATCGCGGCGAATGGAATCGACGATGCGCTGTGCGCATTGCTTGAGAATATGGTCGCCGGCGAGGTGGCCGTAGGTATCGTTGACCGGCTTGAAATGGTCAATGTCGATCATGACCAGCGACAGGTCGCGCTGATAGCGCAGGCAGCGACTCATCTCGCGCTCCATCTCCTGCAGGAAGTAGCGCTTGTTGTAGACCTGGGTCAGCCCGTCGGTTGTCGTCAGCCGATAAATTTCGTCGTGATAGGAGGCCTCGACATTGCTGCCGGTGAGAAATTTGAAGATCGTGCGACCGATCTTGACCTGGTCACCATCGCGAAGGCCGGTCTTTGTGACGGTGCGGTCATTGACGAAGGTCCCGTTGGTGGACTTCAGATCGCGAATCACGAGCTGGTCGCCGTCGTGCTCGATGACGGCGTGATTTCGCGAGATCGACTCCTCGTCGATCTGAATATCGACTTTGCTCGAACGGCCAATGACCGTGTCGTCCTGAGAAAGGTTGTACTTCTTTCCCAGATCGACGCCGTTGATTACGACAAGGCATGCATCGTCAGTCGGCGACTCGTCTTCGGGCATCGGTCGAACGACCGTTATAATTGTGTCGTCTTTTCCCATGTTCGCCTTCTTCATCTCCAGACGCCGCCCGACGAGCGATTCGGAACGGCGAGCGTCTCACTTGTGTTCCCAACGCGGTAACGAGGATCTCGACGCGGGGGATCAACGACCGTGATCTGGAACCATCATCACGGCACAACCCGTCAAGGCCGTTTGGAACATCGCCTTCGGTTGTAGTCCGCGAGGGGAATTCATTACTCAACATTAAAGCAAATCCGACAGGCAAGTGCAAAGCTTTACGTGTCGACAGCCGATGAAATAGCGGAATCGAATAGCGGCGAGCCAACGCCACAGGGCTTGGCTGCAGGGTGGTCAGACAATTTCGACGACCTGATTTGCGGAGTCACTCCCGGTGGATCCGGCGAAGTCGGCATACTCCGCATTATCCGGATCACCGAGGAGGCCGTGGGCGATCTTTTTACCGAGTTCGACGCCGGGCTGATCGAAGGCGTTGATGTTGAGGATTTCGCCGGCCACGGCAGTGATCATCTGCCATCCAAAGAGAAAGGCGCCGACCGATTGCGGTGTGATCTGCTCAAATCGCCAGGTCGACGTGGGCCGGCCGGCCTCTCGAAGCGCCCGTCGGGTCCCCTCGAGTTCGGCGGCAAAAATCTCGGATAATTGCTCGCCCTCCAGGTGACGCAGAGCCTCGGGAAGCGCCGGTGAATCGGGGACGCTGCAATCGCAGTCGAAGTCCTCGACTTCCAGAAAGGTGATGTGTTTGTCGTTGGGGCCTTCTCGATACAACTGGATCTGGCTGTGTTGGTCGACGACACCGACGGCTTTGATCGGCGTCGTCCCGGTGTGGACGCGCCGTCCGTCCCGGTCCCGGGCCTTGCCCAGACTTTCGGCCCACAATTGCCGGAACCAGTCGACGAGGCCGCGGAGTCGGTCGGCATAGGTCATCATGACCACCTGGCCGAATCCCTGTTCTGCAAGCGCCAGATATTCGGCGGCGGCGACGCCCCAGGTCGATGCCGCGGCCCCCGGATCTTGGCGGCGATCGCGGGCCCGTCGGGCGCCGTCGAGGAGGTCGTCGATGGGATATCCAGCCAGCGCCAGCGGCACCAGACCCACCGGCGTCAAGACGCTAAACCGCCCTCCCACACTCGGCGGGATGGCAAAGTCGTCCCAGCCGTGCTCGTCGACGAGCTTGCGAAGCGCCCCGCCCTCGGGATCGGTGACGGCCACAATCTGTCGATGGGCCTGCTCGGCACCGACGGCGTCCTGGAGCCACTGCCGGGCGATCCAGAACTGACTCATGGTCTCGATGGTCGTCCCACTTTTGGTGATGACCACGACCAGTGTCGACTCCGGATCCAGAGAGTCAAAGAGTCGAACAACGGACTCCGGATCGAGATTTTCCGCAAAATAGGTGTCGAGACCCTCGCGCTGCGATGGGGACGCCGTCTGAAGCACGGCATTGGCGCCGAGGCTCGAGCCGCCGATGCCGATGACGATCTGCGATTCCCACTGCTCCGACAGCCGTTGTTCGGCATAGGCGATCATCGGCGCCGGATCGGTATCGGGAGTCTCCACAAAACCGACCTCGCCGCTCTCAAAGCGCTCGAAGAGCTGGTCGACGGCGCCCCGAACCCGGTCGCTTTCGCCGGAGGGAGCTCCCGACGAGGAGAGAAGGTCGTCG